>CAUQPA010000260.1:0-6176 GCA_963519325.1 uncultured Pseudomonas sp.
TGGCTTCCTCTACGACAGCGACACCTACGACGACGACCTGCCCTACTGGGAGCCCGACACCCCGACCGGCAAGCCGCACCTGGTGATCCCCTACACCCTGGACACCAACGACATGAGATTCACCCAGGTCCAGGGCTTCCACACCGCCGAGCAATTCTTCCAGTACCTCAAGGACGCCTTCGACACCCTCTACGAAGAAGGCGCCACCGCGCCCAAGATGCTCTCCATCGGCCTGCACTGCCGGCTGATCGGTCGCCCCGGCCGCCTGGTAGGCCTCAAGCGCTTCCTGGAGTACGCCCAGAGCCACGAGCGCGTCTGGTTCGCCCGCCGGGTGGACATCGCCCGCCACTGGCACAAGGAGCATCCACCGGCATGAGCACCTTCCAGACCATCACGCCCAGCCAGCTGGACCGCGCCGCCTTCGTCGCGGCCTTCGGCGGCATCTACGAGCACTCCGCCTGGGTCGCCGAGCGCGCCTTCGACCAGGGCCAGCCCTTGCCGGATGCCATCGAGGCCCTGCACCAACGGCTGTCCGCCCAGGTCGCCCGGGCCAGCCAGGCCGAGCAACTGGCGCTGATCCAGGCCCACCCGGATCTCGCCGGCCGCGCCGCCCTGGCTGGCGAGCTGACCGCCGCCAGCACCAGCGAGCAGGCCGGCGCCGGCCTCGACCAATGCACACCGGATGAACTGGCCCGCTTCACCGGCTACAACGACGCCTACCGCAAAAAATTCGGCTTCCCCTTCATCATGGCGGTGAAGGGCAGCAACCGACACCTGATCCTCGCGGCCTTCGAGGAGCGCCTGCCCAACACCCCGGAGCAGGAATTCCAGCGCGCCCTCGCCGAGATCGACCGTATCACCCTCTTCCGTCTGCAGTCCCTCTGACCCTTCCCCGACAAGAGCACCTCATGAAACGCACCTACGCCGCGCCCTTCGAGAAATACCTCAACCTCGCCGACGCCCGTCTCGGCACCCGCGTCATCAGTGTCTCCGACGACTGGTTCGCCGCCGCCGATCGCATGCTCCAGCCCCATGAGCCGGAATGGAAGGAAGGCGTCTACGACGACAACGGCAAGTGGATGGATGGCTGGGAGTCGCGCCGCAAGAGGTTCGAAGGCTATGACCATGCGGTGATCCGCCTGGGCGTACCCGGTTCGATCAAGGGCGTCGACATCGATACCCGCTGGTTCACCGGCAACTACCCGCCGTCCGCCTCCCTGGAAGCCTGCTTCTGCCCCGAGGGTGATCCGGCCGCCGATGCCGCCTGGACCGAGGTCCTGCCGGCCATCGAGATGCAGGGCAACAGCCATCACTACCATGCCATCAGCGACGATCGCCCCTGGACCCACCTGCGCCTGAACATCTATCCCGATGGCGGCGTGGCGCGCCTGCGGGTCTACGGCATTCCCCATCGCGACTGGTCGGCGCAGGCCGAGGACGAGGTGCTGGACCTGGCCGCGGCCCTCAACGGCGGTCGCGCCCTGGCCTGCAACGATGAGCACTACGGGCGCATGAGCAACATCCTCAACCCGGGCCGCGCCGCCAGCATGGCCGATGGCTGGGAAACCGCTCGCCGCCGTACCCCCGGCAACGACTGGGTGATCATCGCCCTGGGCCACGCCGGCATCGTCGAGGAAATCCTGGTCGACACCCTGCACTTCAAGGGCAACTACCCGGACAGCTGCCAGATCCAGGGCGCCTATGTGCGCGGTGGCACCGACGGCCAGATCGAGACCCAGAGCCTGTTCTGGAAGGAACTGCTGCCGCCGCAGAAGCTGCAGATGCACCAGGAGCACAGCTTCCGCGAGCAGGTGCGCGACCTCGGCCCCATCACCCACGTGCGCCTGAACATCTTCCCCGACGGGGGTGTCAGCCGCCTGCGGCTGTTCGGCAAGGTCGCGCGGGGCCAGGCATGACCTGGCAACTCACCATCGAGCCGCTGACCGCCGAGGGCTTCGCGCCCTTCGGCGACGTCATCGAGACCGAAGGCCGCGACTGGTTTCCCATCAACAATGGCTCGACCCAGAGATTCCATGCCCTGGCTCCGGTGGAGACCGGTCCGGCCGATGGCGCGGCGATCATCAGCATCTTCCGCGCCCGCCGCCTGCAATACCCGCTGACCATCACCATGCTCGAACGCCATCCCCATGGCAGCCAGGCCTTCGTGCCGCTACGCGGCGAGCCCTTCCTAGTGGTGGTGGCGCCACCCGGGCCGCAACCGGACGCCCGGTCGATCCGGGTGTTTCGTACCGATGGGCAGCAGGGTATCAACTACCGCGTGGGGGTCTGGCACCATCCGGTGCTGGCCCTGCGCGACGAGGACGAATTCCTCATCGTCGACCGCGCCGGTACCCTGCCCAATTGCGACGAGCACTTTTTCGCCGCGGACGAGACCCCGACCCTGGCGATCTAGGGGTTGGCCGGTGCGCGCCGCAGCTGCTTGCGCAGCAGGCGTGCACTGTCCAGGCAGACCCAGGCCACCGCCAGCCAGATCGGCCCATAGGTCCAGATCGCTCCCGCCGGCAGTTGTTCACCGAGGACGTAGAGGGCCACGAACACCAGCAGTGCCGGCTCGACGTAGCTGAGGATGCCGAACAGGCTCAGTGGCAACATCCGGCTGGACGCCAGCATGGCGGCGAAGGCGATGGCACTGAGCAACCCCAGCCCGGGCAATAGCGCCCAGAGCCAGGGCGCCTGCTGCAAGGCCTGGCTCGGCGAGAACCACTGCAGGGCGAGCAACGCGAACGGCAGCAGGCAGCACATCTCCAGCACGAAGCCGGACAAGGCATCCACCGCCATCCACCGGCGCAGCACGAAGTACGGCGGATAGCCCACCACCGGCAGCAGGCTGACCCAGGACAGCGCCCCGGTCACCCAGACCTCGTTGATCACCCCCAGCAGGGCACAGGCCACTGCCAGCCGCTGCAGCGGCCGCAGGCGCTCGCCGTAGACCAGCCGCCCGGTCAGGACGATGGCCAGCGGCAGCAGGAAGTAACCCAGCGACATGGCCATGGCCTCGCCATTCATGGTCGCCCAGACGAACACCCACCACTGCACGCCCATCAGCAGCGCCGCCGCCGGAATCGCCAGGCACAACCGGGGTTCGCGCACCAGTCGCTGGAGCGTGGCCCACAACGCCTTGCCCTCGCGCAGCAGTACCACCAGCAGCAACACCATGGGCAGCGACCAGACCACTCGCAGGGCCACCACCTGCAGGCCGTCCAGCGGCGCCAGCCAGGCGAAGTACACCGGCATCAGGGCGAACAACACCGACGACAGCACGGAAAGGCCCAGTCCCCTGCCCGACAGCACACTCATGCTCGGCGCCCCTGACGATTGATGAACAACGACAGCAGGATGATGCCGCCACCCAGCAACAGCCTAGGCAGATCGGCCGGGTGCTGCCAGATCAGCAGACTGACCAGCAGTCCGGCCGGCACATGGGCCTCGTTCATGATCGCCAGGGTCCCGCCGTTGACGCGCAGCGAACCGAGGGTCCACCAGTAGAGGCCAAGGGCCGTGGCGAACACGCCCATCCACAGCAGCACGCCCCACTGCAGGCTAGTGCTGGGCAGCCGCGCCGGATTGCCGAACAGCAGGAAGGACAGCGCCGCCACCAGCAGGGCGCCGAGAAAGAACAGGCCGAAATAGCGGTGCAGCGCGCCCTGGCCGGCGTAGGCATGGCCCAGGTGCTTGCACAGCACCTGGCCGGCGGCGAACGTCAGGTTGGCCATCTGCAGCAACAGGAAGCCCAGCAGGTAGTCACCGGTCAGCGGCTGGAAGCGGATCAGCGCGGCGCCGCCTACCGCCACCACGGCCGCCAGCAGCGACCAGGGGCGCAAGCGGCGCTGCCAGGCGTCGTCGAGCAGCGTCACATAGATGGGCGTGAGCACCGTGAACAGCAGCACCTCCGGTACTGTCAGCACGGCGAAGCTGCGGTACAGGCAGAGGTAGGTGATGCCGAATTGCAGGGCCCCCGCCGCCATCAGTCCCAGGGCGAAGCGTCCCGGCACGCCGCGCCAGCGGGTGAAGGGCAGGAACAGCACGAAGGCGATGGCCACGCGGACCAGAACGGCGAAGTCGCTGTCCACCCGACCGGCGAGATACTCGCCGATCAGGCTGAAGGAAAACGCCCAGATGAGGGTGACGAGCAAGAGATAGGGCATGGCGGCGGCGCACGAAAAAGGTGCGCGACCTTAACGTGCCCGCCGCCCGAGGAAAAGCCCTGCCGCCGCCCGACTCAGCGGGTGGCGTTCATTCCGGACGGATCACCGCCGGTGAGCGCGGCCACCGACTGGTTGGCCTGCAGGACATTGTCCGCGCCCGAGACCAGGGTCTTGGGCTCGGCGACGCCGGCTGCCCGCGACCAGTAGACCTGCTGGTTGGAGCCACCGACCGCGATGTCGGCCTGGCTGAGCAGGGTCAGGCGGGCCTTGGCGCCGTAGCCATAGGCATCGACCTTGGCCAGGCCTTCGCCACCGCGCACATTGGCCTGTACCTGTTGGTAGCCACCGCCGATGCTGAGGTTCTCAACCGCACCCTTGACCGTGGTGACGCTACCCAGGCCGTGGATGCTCAGGGTCCGGGCGCTGTCGACCACCAGCCGGTGGTGGCTGCCGTAGACCGATACCTCACCGCACTGACCTTTCAGGGTCAGGGTATTGCCCTCGCCGGACAGGGACACATCCTGGCCATGGCAGTCGACGGTTCGAGTGATGTTCATGCCCTCGATCTCGAGGGGCTCGCCAGCCGCCGACGCCTGCTCCTCGGCATGGACCAACAGGGGAGCGACGAGCAGACAGCAACCCAGCAACGCCTTGAATGACGACATGGAGACTCCTTGTCTTGCCTAGAGTGGGAAAACTCATCGGCAGGCTTTGAGCGGCGCGCCCGCCGGATATTTGGCCCGCCGGCGGACATTTTTTCAGGCCGTGACGGACGCCGCGTTTTGCCATTGGGCGCTCAGGCTCTAACATGCGCCCTTTCGCGGTCATAGAGCGCTCGATGAAGACTCCTCGCGTTTCCCTCGATCAGTGGCGGACCCTGCAGGCGGTCGTGGACCACGGCGGCTATGCCCAGGCCGCCGAGGTCCTGCACCGCTCCCAGTCCTCGGTCAGCTATACCGTCGCCCGCATGCAGGAACAGCTCGGGGTCCCGCTGCTGCGCCTGGAAGGTAGGCGCGCCGTCCTGACCGATGCTGGCGCGGTACTCCTGCGCCGCTCGCGGCGCCTGGTGCAGCAGGCGAGCCAGCTCGAGGAACTCGCCTACCACATGGAACAGGGGTGGGAATCCGAGGTACGCCTGGTGGTGGACGCCGCCTACCCGACCCGGCCACTGCTGCTCTGCCTGCGCGAATTCATGCCTCAGAGCCGAGGCTGCCGGATACGTCTGCGCGAAGAGGTGCTGTCCGGCGTGGAAGAAGCCCTGCTGGACGGCTCGGCGGACCTGGCGATCACCGGCCTGGTGATCGCCGAACACCTGGGCGCTTCCCTGGGCACGGTGGAATTCGTTGCCGTCGCCCATCCCGAGCATCCCCTGCACCTGTTGCGGCGCACCCTGGTGACCGCCGATCTGGAAGAACAGCTGCAAATCGTCATCCGCGACAGCGGCCGCGCCCAGCCGCGGGACACCGGCTGGCTGGCCGCGGAACAGCGCTGGACGGTAGGCAGCATCAGCACCGCGGCCACCTTCCTGCGCGACGGCCTGGGCTTCGCCTGGCTGCCGCGAGACGCCATCCAGACCGATCTCGACGCCGGCCTGCTCAAGCCGCTGCCGCTGGAACAGGGGGCGCACCGCTTCCATCCCTTCCAGCTGTACAAGACCCGCCAGCACGAACTCGGCCGGGCGTCGCAGATCCTCATGAGCCTGTTGCGCAAGCACGCCCTGCCGCGCTGACCGTGGCGGGGCGTCGGCCGGATTGCTATCGTTCGCCAGTCGTCTCTGCCCACTGAAGGATCCACCATGTTCAAAGCCCTGCTTGCCGCCTGCGCCCTCCTCGTCGCCTCCACCACCTGGGCCGCGGACAACCCGCACGTGCTCATCAGCACCAACAAGGGGGATATCGAGGTCGAGCTGGATGCGACCAAGGCGCCGGTCAGCACCCAGAACTTCCTGGGCTACGTCGACAGCGGCTTCTACAAGGGCACCCTGTTCCACCGGGTCATCCCCGGCTTCAT
>CAUQPA010000261.1:0-6171 GCA_963519325.1 uncultured Pseudomonas sp.
TGACCTATGCCAGCTCCTGGCTCAAGTGCCATGAGCCGGCCGCCTTCGCCTGCGACATGGTCAACAGCTGGCCCCTGGGTTTCTACAGCCCGGACCAGGTGCTGCAGGATGCCCGCCGCCATGGTATCGAGGTGCGCGCGGTGAACGTGCAGTCCAGCAACTGGGACTGCCGGCTGGAGGCGAGTACCGGCCCGCAGCCGGCGATCCGGCTCGGGCTGCGCCTGGTGCAGGGCCTGGCGGAGCAGGCGGGACGTCGGTTGGTGGCGGTGCGGGGCGTGCAGCCCTTTCGCGACGTCGAGGACCTTTGCCGACGGGCCGACCTGGACGCCCGGGCCCGCGGGCAACTGGCCGAAGCCGGCGCCCTGGCGGAGCTGGCCGGGGATCGCCACCAGGCGCGCTGGGCCATGGCCGGGGTGGAGCGCCAGTTACCCTTGTTCGAGACGGCGCCCAGCGTCGCGGAAGAGCGCCCGGCCTTGCCCGCGCCCAGCGTCGCCGAGGAGGTCCACGCCGACTATCGCATGCTGGGCACCACCCTGGGTCCGCATCCACTGACCTTGCTGCGCGGCGAACTGCAGGCGCGGCGCTGCCGGGATTTCAGCCAGCTGGCAGAGGTCACGCCGGGAGCCCTGGTGCGGGTGGCGGGCCTGGTGCGCGGGCGGCAGCGACCGGGCACGGCCAGCGGGGTGATCTTCGTGACCCTGGAAGACGAGCACGGCATGCTCAACGTGGTGGTCTGGCGCGCGGTGGGCGAGCAGCAACGACGACCGCTGTTGCAGGCACGGCTGCTACAGGTCGAGGGACATCTGGAACGGGAGGCGGGAGTTCAGCACCTGATCGCCGGCCGGCTGACCGATTTGAGTCCACTGCTCGACGAGCTACTGGTGTCGAGTCGGGATTTTCACTAGCAGGCAAGCTTGGAGCGGCGGGAGAAGGGGACGGGCAGGTAGAGCGGGGGGACTGTCTTCCGAAGCGCTCTGGAGCGCCCGGAAGACAAGAATCGACCAACGCAGTCTTAGCTGACGGCGTCTTTCAGGCCTTTGCCGGGCTTGAAGCCGGGCAGCTTGGCAGCGGCGATCTTGATGGTGGCACCGGTCTGCGGGTTACGGCCTTCGCGAGCAGCGCGCTCTTTCACTGCGAAAGTTCCGAAACCGACCAGGCTAACGCTGTCGCCTTGCTTCAGGGCGTCGGTCACCGCAGTGGTGAAGGCGTCCAGGGCTTTGGCAGCGGTGGCCTTGGGCAGGTCGGCAGACGCGGCAATGGCGTCGATCAGCTCAGCTTTATTCATGTAAAAACTCCATGTGTGAGTATTGGCCCGGCAGTATAGCGGCAGCTTTGCCTTGCGTAGAGCCTTTGTGAGCCTCTACGTGGCCGGTTGAAGCAGCCTTGTTGTTCGGCGCTACAGGATACGCATAGCGGACGAAAGAACGATAGGGTATTCGATCACGCAGGGGCGTGAAAACCTGATCCGCACTGCATTTTCCACGCTTCTCAGCCCAACCGTCGCCTTTTTGGGCAGCGCTGGGGGCCGTTTGGTTTCCTTCGCTGAACGAGAAGTCGCCGTGGAAGGTCAGGCCAGACGAATGTCAGCGAGGAAGCGGACCGGGCTCGCGTACGAGTTTACGAGCGGTGAATGAACGTTCCGACGGGGTCAGCCTGCCGGACCCAGGCTCCAGCCGCTTTCCACGAAGCAGCCGCGCCCAGGCATTTATCGTACAGCGCCTAGGCGACCCGGTTCGGTGAAAGATGGGGCTCCAGGGGCGGGGTCAGCGGCGGCAGCCCATAGGCGGCACGGGCGGCATCGCAGTGCGCATTGGGTGCGCCGTCCTCCCAGGCGGCGGTAAATTCGCGGCAGGTACTCGAACGGTTCTCGTAGATGGTGCAGCGGGTACCGCAGCCCACCTCGCCCAACAGCGCCGCGCAGCGTACCGGCTTCTGCTCGGTACCCTGCATGGCCACCAGGTGCGGACTCACCGCGACGGTCAGGTTGTCCGGCACCAGGCCGCCTGCCGACTGGCATTCACCCCAATAGAAAGACACGCGGAAATGGGCGCAGCAGGCGCCGCAGCTGAGGCAAGGATTCTCGGTCGACATGCACCAAAACCATCGCAGGAACCGGCAAGGCCGGCGGGATGAGCGCGGATTCTAGGCAAGCGCCAGCAGGCTGCGAAGCCCCGGAAGCGACCGTTCGGCGGCGACCTACGGCAGTCTTCGGGCGTCTCCGGCGGTGACCAGATGTCGCTGCAGCCAGGCGATGAACAGCCGCACCTTGGCCGGCACCAGTCGCCGGTGTGGGTAGAGCGCGTGGATGGCGATGGCCTGGGCGTGCCAGGGGACGAACAGCCGTTCCAGCCGACCGGCGGCGATGTCGTCGCCGACCAGGAAGTCCGGCTGCCGCAGGATGCCGTGGCCGTCCAGCGCCGCCTGGTGCAGGACACTGCCATTGTTGGCGCGCAGCTGGCCGGTCACCCTGACCTGGACGCGCTCCTCGCCGCGCTGGAATCCCCAGACGTCCCCGTCGCTGGCATAGCTGTAGAGCAGGCAGCGATGTTGCGCGAGCGCGCTGGGATGGTCCGGGCGGCCGTGACGCTGCAGATAGCCGGGCGCCGCACACACGAACAGTTCCACCGCGCCCAGGGGCTGAGCGATCAGGCTGGAGTCGCCGAGTTCGCCGATGCGCACGGCGAGATCGAAGCCTTCCTCGACCAGCCGCACCTGCCGATCGCTGAGTTCCAGGTCGATGGCGACCTCCGGGTACTCGTGCAGAAAGCTGCTGACCAGGGGCGCCAGGTGCCGGACCCCGAAGGTGAGGGGAGCACTGACCCTGAGCCGTCCCCGCGGTCGTTCGTGGCCTTCCTGCAGACGCTGTTCCAGGGCGTCCAGATCACCCAGCAACGGTACGATGCCCTCATGCAGGGTGCGCCCAGCCTCGGTCAGGCTCAGGGTGCGGGTGGTGCGTTGCAGCAGCCGCGTGCCGTAGTGCCGCTCCAGGGCGGCCAGGTGCTTGGTGAGCGCCGAGCGCGACAGCTCCAGGCGCTCGGCCGCAGCGGTCAGGCTGCCCAGCTCGACGATCTTGATGAAGGCCTGCAATGACTTGAGGGTATCCATGCATTGTTTCCATTTCGTGCGCAGTGCATGCCCAGATTGCCGGTTTATTGTTTTTCTGGAAACAGGACAATGGCGCCATCCACTCATCGAGAACCATCATGACCGCCAATACCTCTCCCTACGCCGCGCTGTTGCTGCGCCTCGCCCTCGGCACCATGTTCCTGGCCCATGGCCTCACCAAGCTGCTGGTATTCACCCTGCCTGGCACGGCGGGATTCTTCGCCTCGGTAGGCTTTCCGGGTTGGTTGGCCTATCCGGTCACCTTTTTCGAGCTGGGTGCCGGTATCCTGCTGATCCTGGGCGCCTGGGTACGACCGGTCGCTGCCGTCGCTGCCGTCCAGCTGTTCGTCGCGGCTACCGTGCACTTCGGCAATGGCTGGTCGTTCACCAATCCCCACGGCGGCTGGGAGTATCCGGTCTTCCTCGCCGTGACCGCTGCGGCCCTGGCCCTCCTGGGTGCCGGTCGGCCATCCTGGGATGCGCGCAAGCTTTCCTGATCATCATCCGCGAGAGGGCATTGCCATGTCGCTTCCCACCTTGTTCGTTTCCCATGGTTCGCCCATGGAGGCCCTCGACGCCGGAGCGGCGGGGGAAGCCTGGCGTATCCTGGGCCGGGCCCTGCCGACGCCGGCGGCCATCGTCGTGGTGTCGGCGCATTTCGATACCCGGGTGCCGCTGTTCGGCAGTGCCGCCCGGCCCGCCACCATCCACGACTTCTATGGCTTTCCCGAAGCCCTCTACCGGCTGAGTTATCCCGCCCCGGGTGCGCCCGTGCTGGCCGAGCGCCTGGCCCAAGGGCTGCGCGAGCAAGGCTGGGAGGCCCAGAAGGGTGAGCAGGGCCTGGACCACGGGGCCTGGGTACCGCTGCGCTATCTCTTCCCGGACGCGCAGATTCCGGTGATCCCCCTGTCGATGAGCGCGACGCGGGGGCCGGACTACCATTACGCCCTGGGCCAGGCCCTGGCTTCGGTGCTGCCGGCGGACACCCTGCTGATCGGCTCGGGCAGCCTGACCCACAACCTCGGCGATTTCCGCAGCGGGGGCGAGGCCTCACCGGCCTATGTCAGGGATTTCCAGCAGTGGATCCAGGCTCGCCTGCGCGAGCGCGACGTGGACGCCTTGCTGGACTACCGGCGCCTGGCGCCCCAGGCCCGCCAGGCGCATCCCACCGACGAGCACCTGTTGCCGCTGTTCGTCGCCCTAGGCGCCGCCGACCCTGCCGGGACCTTCAACGTCCATCACGATGGCATCGCCCATCGCATCCTGGCGATGGACCTGTACGGCTTCTCCCGTCACTAGCCGAAGGCGCAAATAGAAAGCCCGGCTTTCGTGATGAGCCGGGCTTGCGGTCTGATCAAGTCGCCATCGGCCGATGGCGACCGCCTTCCATCAACCAAACAGCCCCGGTCCATAGCCCCACATCAGCACGGTGGTCGCCATCAGCACCTCCAGCACCAGGACCCCGATGGCCAGGGTGGAGCCGGACATGATGAAACCTTCTCGCTGGTCGATGTTGAGGAAGGAGGGGATGCCGGTGTAGAGCAGGTAGGCCGAATAGGCCAGGCCGACGATGGCGGCGATGGCGCACAGCCATACCAGCGGATAGAAGCCCACCAGGCGACTGATCAGCATGGGCGTGGCCACGTAGCCGGCGAAGAGGATGCAGCGATTGGCACTGGGACGATCCGGATAGCGCCGCGCCAGCCAGTGGATCACATGACCCATGGCCACCACCGCCGCCATTATCAGCGCATAGCTGATGACCGCCAGCACCACCGCCGTGGGCAGGTCCAGAACGTGAGCCTCGCCGCCGCCGAAGCGCCAACCGAAGGTGGTGGTGCCGACCAGCGACGCCACTACCGGAATGGCCGCCAGAAAGGCGACATGATGGGCAAAGAAGTGCCCTACGGTTTCCCCTTCGCGACGAATCTGCTGCCACTCGCGATCGGGATGGGCCAGCAGGCCCCAGACATGATTGATCATGATCCTGCTCCTCACCCGCTGTGTCGCCGCAAGCGGGCCTCTAGGTGATGGCGAACGCTGGACTAACGCATCTGGCGACTACCTTATGAGTATAGAAGGGCTCTGGAATGCGTCATGGCAGCCGACGAAGGGCAGCTTGCTCCGCAACGAAGCGACGAGAGGTCATGGGGCACCAGCCTGGTGCGTATTTTCGCCCTATCCGCCGCTACATAGCCCGTCCAGTTAATACCTGACCACTTGGACAGGTTTTTGCTTGTGCAAGGCATCTGTTACCGCCCCGTGAGGCCTGCTATGCCATCTTTCGACATCATCATCGCCGGTGCCGGCATGGGCGGTCTTACCGCGGCCTTGGCACTCCAGCAGGCCGGGCACCGGGTGCGCCTGTTCGAGCGGGCGGTCGATCTGGCCCCCATAGGGGCGGCCCTGTCCATCTGGCCCAACGGCGTCAAGGTGCTGGAGCGCCTGGGCCTGGGATCGGCCATCGCCGCGGTGAGTGGCGACATGCGCGCCATGAGCTACCACGATCACCAGGGGCGCTTGCTCACGCGCTTCAGCCTGCTACCGCTCTATGAAGCCGTCGGCCGCCCGGCGCGGCCCATTGCCCGGGCCCATCTGCAGCGCCTGTTGCTGGACGCGGTCGGGGCGGAGCGGGTGACGCTGGGCGTTGGCTGCGAGGGCTTCGAGCAGGACGCCGAGGGAGTGACCGTGCAACTCAGTGACGGTCGCCGTGAACGGGCCGATCTGCTGATCGCCGCCGACGGCACCCACTCGCGGCTGCGGGATCGCGTGGTCGGGCAGTCGATCACCCGCGACTACTGCGGCTACGTGAACTGGAACGGCCGGATGAAGATCGCCCCGGACCTCGCCGATGAGCACGAGTGGGCACAATTCGTGGGTAATCACCAGCGCGTCTCCCTGATGCCCATGGGCGGTGACGAATTCTATTTCTTCTTCGACGTGCCCCTGCCCAAGGGGACGCCCAACGACCGTAGTCGCTACCGCGAAGAGCTGGCTGAGCTCTTCGCCTGCTGGGCACCGACGGTGCAGCGCCTCCTCGAGCGCCTGGACCCCCAGGGCGTGGCC
>CAUQPA010000262.1:0-6159 GCA_963519325.1 uncultured Pseudomonas sp.
GGGCGCCGGCCGGTTCGGTGATGGAGCGGGTGTCGTCGTAGATGTCCTTGATCGCTGCGCAAATCTCGTCGGAGCTGACGGTGATCACCTCGTCGACATAACGCCGGCAGATCTCGAAGGTGTGGTGACCGATCTGGGCCACGGCCACACCATCGGCGAACAGCCCCACCCGCGGCAGCACCACCCGCTCGCTCGCGGCCATGGCCTGCTGCAGGCAGTTGGAATCGTCCGGCTCGACACCGATGACCTTGATCTCCGGGCGCAGGTATTTCACGTAGGCCGCGATGCCGGCGATCAGGCCGCCGCCGCCCACCGGGACGAAGATGGCGTCCAGGCGACCGGGATGCTGGCGCAGGATCTCCATGGCCACGGTGCCCTGGCCGGCGATGACGTCGGGATCGTCATAGGGCGGCACGAAGGTATAGCCCTGCTCCTCGACCAGGCGCAAGGCCTCGGCCAGGGCATCGGGAAAGGCATCGCCATGCAGCACCACCTCGCCACCGCGGGATTGCACGCCGATGACCTTGAGTTCGGGGGTGGTCCGCGGCATGACAATGATCGCCCGCACACCCAGCTCACGGGCCGCCAGGGCCAGGCCCTGGGCGTGGTTGCCGGCGCTGGCGGCGATCACCCCGCGGGCCTTTTCCGCGGTCGAGAGGCTGGCCAGCTTGGTGTAGGCGCCGCGGATCTTGAAGGAGAACACCGGCTGCAGGTCTTCACGCTTGAGCAGCACCTGGCAACCGAGCCGCTCGGACAGCGCCCGCGCCGGTTGCAGGGGCGTTTCGATCGCCACGTCGTAGACGGGGGCGAGCAGGGTCTTCTTCACGTACTGTTCGAGCATCGGCGGGGCGATCCGGTGGGTGCGGCGGGGGCGAAAAGTCTACTACGGGCACCCCTGGGTAGGTTAGCCAAGCCGTCCGAGCGGCTATAATCGGCGACCCTCCACCCGTTTCTCTGCGGATACCCCCATGAATCAGGACCAGCTCAAGCAGGCCGTCGCCCAGGCCGCGGTCGACCTCATCCTCCCCCAGCTCTCCCGCGACAGCGTGGTCGGCGTGGGCACCGGCTCGACCGCCAACTTCTTCATCGACCTGCTGGCCAAGCACAAGCTGGAATTCGACGGCGCCGTGGCCAGCTCCCAGGCCACCGCCGACCGGCTGAAGAGCCACGGCATCACCGTCTATGACCTCAATGGCGTGAGCGACCTGGAATTCTACGTGGACGGCGCCGACGAGGCCGACGGCCACCTCAACCTGATCAAGGGCGGCGGCGCGGCCCTGACCCGCGAGAAGATCGTCGCTGCGGTAGCACGCAAATTCATCTGCATCGCCGACGCCAGCAAGCGCGTCGAGGTGCTCGGCGAATTCCCGCTGCCGGTGGAAGTCATCCCCATGGCCCGCAGCCATGTGGCCCGCGAGCTGGTGAAACTGGGCGGCGACCCGGAATACCGCGAGGGCGTGGTGACCGATAACGGCAACGTCATCCTCGACGTGCACAATATGCACATCGTCGACCCGGTGGGCCTGGAAGCCAGGATCAACAACATCGTCGGCGTGGTCGCCAACGGCCTCTTCGCCGCCCGCCCGGCGGACGTCCTGCTACTGGGCACCGCCCAGGGTGTGGAGCGGTTGGAGCGCAGCTGAGCCACCCGTAGCGTGGAAAACCGCGCCAGCGTTTTCCACAGGTGAGCTCATGCACGGCCAGTGGATAAGGCTGCGCCGTTATCCACGCTACGGTGCCGGTGTTGGGCTTCGACGATGGAGCCGTCTCAACCCAACCTACGGGACTCGCCGTAGGTTGGGTTGAGCGCAGCGAAGCCCAACGATCTGCGCACCCAGCCCACAAAAAAGCCCCGGTCAGGCGAACCCGACCGGGGCTTTTTCATGCAGTCTCGAGGCTTAGAACAGCACGCGGCAGCGGATGGTGCCCTTGACGTTCTGCAGCTTCTCCTGAGCCAGGTCGGAGTACTCGGCGTCGACGTCGATCACCACGTAGCCGACCTTCTCGTCGGTCTGCAGGTACTGGCCGGAGATGTTGATGCCGCTCTCGGAGAAGACGCGGTTGATCTCCGACAGCACGCCCGGCACGTTCTGGTGGATGTGCAGCAGGCGGTGCTTGCCCGGGTGCGACGGCAGGGCCACTTCGGGGAAGTTGACCGAGGACACCGAGGTGCCGTTGTCGCTGTACTTGACCAGCTTCTCCGCCACTTCCAGGCCGATATTGGCCTGCGCCTCGGCGGTGGAGCCGCCGATGTGCGGGGTGAGGATGACGTTGTCCAGGCCACGCAGCGGCGAGACGAATTCGTCGTTGTTGGAGCGCGGCTCCACCGGGAAGACGTCGATGGCGGCGCCGATCAGATGCTCGTCCTTGATAGCCGCGGCCAGGGCGTCGAGATCGACCACGGTGCCGCGGGCGGCGTTGATCAGGATGCCGCCCTTCTTCATGGCGCGGATCTCGCGCTCGCCGATCATCAGCTGGGTGGCGGGGGTTTCCGGCACGTGCAGGGTGACGATGTCGCTCATGCCGAGCAGCTCGGTCAGGGAGCCGACCTGCTGGGCATTGCCCAGGGGCAGCTTGGTGATGACGTCGTAGAAGAACACCTGCATGCCCAGGCCCTCGGCCAGCACCGACAGCTGGGTGCCGATGGAGCCGTAGCCGATGATGCCCAGCTTCTTGCCGCGGATCTCGAAGGAGTTGGCCGCGCTCTTGATCCAGCCGCCGCGGTGGCAGGAGGCGTTCTTGGCCGGGATGCCGCGCAGCAGCAGGATGGCTTCGGCCAGCACCAGCTCGGCCACCGAACGGGTGTTGGAATAGGGCGCGTTGAACACGGCGATGCCGCGCTCGCGGGCCGCTTGCAGGTCGACCTGGTTGGTGCCGATGCAGAAGCAGCCGACGGCGACCAGCTTCTTGGCGCAGTCGAACACCTCTTCGGTGAGCTGGGTACGGGAGCGGATGCCGATGAAGTGGGCGTCGGCGATCTTCTCCTTGAGCTGGGCGTCCGGCAGGGAGCTGACGACGTACTCGATGTTGCTGTAACCCGCGGACTTCAGGATATCCACGGCGGACTGGTGGACGCCTTCCAGGAGAAGGAAGCGGATCTTGCTCTTGTCGAGAGAAGTCTTGCTCATCTGCGTTGAATCCAGAGTTTCCAGGGAGAAGGATGCCGCCGCGCTGCAGGCCAGGGCAGCCAGCGGCGAAAAGGGTCGCCATCTTAACATGCGTCGCCTGTTGCAGGTCCGATTGCGACCTGAAGCTTTCTCAGCGCGACCATGAGCGCCTTGCGACCAGCAACCCCCCGCGACGGCCGCTTTTGGTTAAGATCGCCAGCGGACGCCACTCACCAGGAGCACAAGATGGCCTATCAGCACCAGTACCTCGACGGCACCAAGATCCACTTTCCCCTGGGCAAGGTCGTCTGCATCGGCCGCAACTACGCCGAGCACGCCAAGGAGTTGAACAACCCGGTTCCCACAGAGCCCCTGCTGTTCATCAAGCCGGCCAGCTGCGTGGTGCCGGTGGCCGAGGGTTTCCCCATCCCCACCGACCAGGGCTCGGTGCACTACGAGGCCGAGATCGCCGTGCTGATCGGCAAGCCGCTGTCGAAGAAGCCCTCCGCCGAGGAAATACGCGATGCCATCTCCGGCTTCGCCCCGTCCCTCGACCTGACCCTGAGAGACGTACAGAGCCGGCTCAAGGAAAAGGGCTATCCCTGGGAGATCGCCAAGAGCTTCGACGGCGCCTGCGTGCTCGCGCCCTTCGTACCGGGCGATACCTATGCCGACCTGGCCGACATCCCGGTGCGCCTGACCATCAATGGCGAAGTGCGCCAGGACGGCAACAGCCGCGACATGCTCAATCCCATCCTGCCGCTGATCCAGACCATCGCCGGGCATTTCTCCCTGCAACCGGGCGACGTCATCCTCACCGGCACGCCGGTAGGTGTCGGACCGCTCAACGTGGGCGATGACCTGGTGCTGGAGCTGCCCGACGTTAGCCGCTTCGAAACGCGCGTGCTATAAACCCGGCTCCCCACCGTCGCTTGGCAGGTGCCAGGCGACGGTGCGTCTGGTCCGCTGCGACTCTCTAACAAGAAGCCGTCCGAGCCAGCATGTCCAGACTCCCCCGCCTCCTACTGTTCCGCCTGTTACCCGCCTTCGCCCTGCTGGTACTGGTCGTCCTCAGCGTTCTCTGGCACTGGAACGACCGGGCGCTGCTCTGGTGGCAGGAATCGCGAACCCCGGCGGAGGTGCGCGCCCCGTCCGTCCGGCTGCCGGACTACCAGGCGGTGATCCAGGGCAAGCCCCTGCCGGGCCTGGCCGAGGCCGAGACCTCCGATCTCACCTACGATCCGCGTACCCGCACCCTCTTCACCGTCACCGGCAGTACCCCCTACCTGGTGCAACTGAGCCTGACCGGCGACATCCTCAGGCGCCTCCCGATCCGCAACGTCTCCAACCTCGAGGGCGTGACCGCCCTGGAAGACGGTCGCCTGGCCATCGTCGACGAGCGCCAGCGGCGGCTGTCGCTGTTCAGGCTCGCGGATGACGCCCAGGAACTCGATGCCGCTACCTTCGAACACCATGATCTGGGCTTTCCCGACGCCGGCAACAAGGGCTTCGAGGGCATCGCCTGGGATCCCGCGCGGAAGCGGCTGATCCTCAGCAAGGAACGCGATCCGGCCGCCCTCTTCACCCTGGCCAGCGACGGCCGCGGCATCACCGGCACGCTCGAACCCTTCCCGGCCAAGCAACTGGTGATCGACTACTCCGCGGTGGCGGTCGACCCGCGCACCGGCCACCTGCTGGCCCTCTCCGATCAGTCCCATACCCTGGTGGAGCTGACCGCCGACGGTCAGCCGGTCAGCTTCATCAGCCTCAGGCGCGGCCTGCACGGCCTGGAGGCGACGATGGAACAACCGGAAGGGGTGGCCCTCGACGAGGCCGGCAATCTCTACATGATCGGTGAACCCAATCTCTTCCACGTGTTTCGCAAGGTGTCCAAGCCGGCGCAATGAGCGGCTATTCAGCTTGAATTCAGGGTGGCCCCCTTAGGCTGCGCGGCATTCTTGTCAAAGGATCCTGACGATGCTTCCGCTGTTTCCCCTCCGCCTTATCGGTGCCCTGCTGGGCGCTGCCCTGCTGCTGGCCCTGACGCTGGTGGCCCAGCAGCACCGCCTGTTCGAGCGACTCTGGTTCAACGTCCAGAGCCAGCTGCACGCCGAGACCCGCCAGGCCCAGTCGCTGTGGTTGCCGGCCTATCGTGTCACCGTCGAGGCGCGGCCCATCGGCGAAGGCATCACCGATGTCTCGGCGCTGAGCTTCGATCCGGATCGCCGCACCCTGGTCAGCGTGACCAACAAGCCGGCGCGCTTTCTCGAACTGGACCTGGACGGCAAGCTGCTGCGCAAGATCGATCTCAAGGGCTTCAGCGATCCCGAAGCCATCGAGTACATCTCGCCCGGCGTCTACATGATCAGTGAGGAACGACGCCAGCGCCTGGTACGCGTCCGCATCGGCGCCGACACCCGCGAAGTCGACATCGACGACCGCAGCGTCAGCCATCCCTTCAGCCTCAGCGACGTGGAAGGCGACAACCGCGGCAACGAGGGCCTGGCCTACGACGCCGCCCGCCAACGCTTCTTCGTCGCCAAGGAGAGCGATCCGGTACGCATCTACGAGATCGACGGCCTCGGCAGCGAGGCCTTCGAAGGCCTGCAGGCATTGTCGCTGCGCAGCGATCCCCAGCGCGATCGAAGGCTGTTCGTGCGCGACCTCTCCAGCCTGCAATTCGACCCCGGCACCGGCCACCTGCTGGCCCTTTCCGACCAGTCGCGACTGGTGCTGGAACTGGGCGACGACGGCCAGCCGGTCAGCTCGCTGTCACTGCTGCGCGGCCAGCACGGCCTCACCCGCAGCGTACCCCAGGCCGAAGGCGTGGCCATGGACGACCAGGGCCGCCTCTACGTGGTCAGCGAGCCGAATCTGTTCTATCGCTTCGAGAAGCCGTGAGGTAGATGCTCACTGGCCGCCAATTGGAGCCAAAAGTCTGCTCGGACAGCCCCCTCTCCCTCTGGGAGAGGGTTCGGGTGAGGGCGCGCCTGGCACGAAGCCATGGCGCTACACCTGCCCTGTAGGTTGGGCTGAGCGCAGCGAAGCCCAA
>CAUQPA010000263.1:0-6154 GCA_963519325.1 uncultured Pseudomonas sp.
GCCTTCGTCACCCTGTTCAACTACATCGGCTATCGCCTGCTGGGCGAGCCCTACCACCTGAGCCAGGCCTGGATCGGCGTGCTGTCGCTGGTGTACCTCGCCGGCATCTACAGCTCGGCCAAGTTCGGCAGCCTGGCCGACCGCTTCGGGCGGCGGCGGGTGTTCGCGGCGGCCATCGTGCTCAAGCTCGCCGGCCTGCTGCTGACCCTGTTCACCCCCCTGTGGCTGGTGCTGCCGGGCATGCTGCTGTTCACCTTCGGCTTCTTCGGCGCCCATTCGGTTGCCAGCAGCTGGGTCGGTCGCCGCGCCCGCCAGGCCCGCGGCCAGGCCTCGTCGCTCTATCTGTTCAGTTACTACGCCGGCTCCAGCGTGGCTGGCACCCTGGGTGGCTTCTGCTGGCACCTGGGTGGCTGGACCGGCGTCGGCCTGTTCATCGGCGCCCTGCTGCTGGGCGCCCTGGCGGTGGCCGTGCGGCTGTCCAGGTTGCAGCCGCTGCCGGTGGCCTGAAGGAGCGGTCTGGCTTAGCGCCGCCATGACTGGCCACCGTAGGTTGGGCTGAGCGCCGCGAAGCCCAACAGACCTGGTCTAGGGGTGCCGCCCATGTTGGGCTTCGACGATGAAGCCGTCGCAACCCAACCTACTGTTTCATCGCAGCCCCGGCCATCAATTCCCCGCCCAATTGCCGCTCGTCGCGCGGAGCGGCGTTTCACGCCCTTGCCGGGCGCCTTCGCCTACCCATCGCGCTAGCCTGTTTCTGAATCCAAGCGCGCCACTGCCACCCCGTCGCAACAATCGGACAAATGTTTGCCTAGGGTGGGAGCCGCTTGGATAATGCCCGCCGAACGCTGCAATACCCTGCTCATCAGGGATAGATGAAACGGCAAGCACGCAGGCTCCGGGGTAGATTCAGCCGTGAAGATGCATTTCCAGATTAGCGATTGGCGCGCCTGGGCGCCTGGTCTCGTCGACCAGGCCGCCTGGCAGCAGTGGTGCGCCGCGCCCTGGAGCCCGGCGGACGACGGCAGCCAGCCCGATGCCAGCTTCCTACCCGCCATGCAGCGCCGTCGCCTCAGCCGCCTGGCGCGGATGACCTTCCAGGTGGCCTGGCCGCTGGCCGACGCCCATGGCGCGCCGCTGCCGCTGATCTTCGCCTCGCGCCACGGCGAGACTCCGCGCACCCTGGCCATCCTCCAGGAACTGGCCCGCGGCGAGCCCCTCTCCCCCACCCAGTTCAGCCTCTCGGTGCACAACGCCATCATCGGCCAGTGGTCGATCCTGCGCGGCGATCACAGCGAGATGAATGCCCTGGCGACCGGCCGGGACGGCCTCGAACACGCCGTGCTGGAGGCCTGCACCCTGTTGGCCGAAGGCGCCACCGGCGTCCTGGTGGTGATCGCCGAGGAAGCGCCGCCGGTCCTCTATGCCCCGCAGATCGACGACGTACCCTTTCCCTATGCGGTCGGCCTGCTGCTCACGCCCGGTAGCGACTGCAGCCTGCAAGGCATGCCGGCGCCCGCGGCGGCCGCGGGCAGCGCCTGGCCCCATGCCCTGCAACTGCTGCGCCTGCTGGAAAGCCGGGGCGCCCTGCACCACGCCTATGCCGGCCGAGGCTGGCAGTGGCAGGCGGAGGCCTGCGGGTGAGCGGCCGGCTCGACCATGGCTACCGGTTGCTGGCCACGGGGCTGAATTTCGTGGTGTTCGGGTGCGGTGCCCTGGTCTTCCGGTTGCTGATCCTGCCCATCCTGCTGGCCCTGCCCGGGGATGCCCTGCGCCGTCGCCAGCGCGCCCGGCGCGCCAACGCCCGGCTGTTCCGCTCCTTCGTCGCCTTCATGGTGCTGACCCGGGTGATGAAGCTGAGCATCCAGGGCCGCGAGCGCCTGGGGCGGCCCGGGCAGCTGATCATCGCCAACCACCCCTCGCTGATCGACGTGGTGGTACTCATCGGCCTGGTGCCCGACGCCAATTGCGTGGTCAAGCAGGGCCTCTGGCAGAATCCCTATCTCAAGCGGCAGATCCAGGCCGCCGGCTACATCAGCAACAACGGCAGCGCCGAGATGCTCGACGAAGCCGCCGACGCCCTGCGCGAGGGCCAGACGCTGATCGTCTTTCCCGAGGGCACCCGTACCACCCCCGGCGAGCCGCCGCGCTTCCACCGCGGCGCCGCGGCCATCGCCCTGCGCGGCGCCCGCTGCATCACCCCGGTGATCATCCGCGTGGTGCCCAGCACCCTGACCAAGGCCACGCCCTGGTACCGCATTCCCGCGCGGCGCTTCGACTTCCAGCTGGAGGTCGGTGCCGACATCGATCCCACCACCTTCGCCGGGCGGCCGCTGCCGCTGGCGTCGCGTGAACTCAACGACCAGCTGCACCAGCTCTACCTGAAGGAAACCGGCAACCATGACTGACCTCAACCTCGAGCTCAAAAGCCTGATCATCGAGGCGCTCGGCCTCGAGGACGTCACCGTCGACGACATCGGCGACGACCAGACCCTGTTCGGCGACGGCCTGGGCCTGGATTCGGTGGATGCCCTGGAACTGGGCCTGGCGATCCAGAAGCGCTACGGCATCCGCATCGACGCCGAAGCCAAGGACACCCGCACCCACTTCGCCAACGTCAACGCCCTCGCGGCCTTCGTCGCCGCCCAGCGCGCCGCCTGAGGAGATCGCCATGCAAACCCGTGACGCCATCTTCGACACCCTGCGCAACGCCCTGGTCGAGCTGTTCGAGCTGGAACCCGAGCGCGTGACCCTGGACGCCAATCTCTACGAGGACCTGGAGATCGACAGCATCGACGCCGTCGACCTGATCGACCACCTGCGCCGCCAGACCGGCCACAAGATCGCCGCCGAGCAGTTCCGCCAGGTGCGCACCGTGGGCGACGTGGTCGAGGCCGTCCATCGCATCAGCCAAGCGGAAGCCTGATCCGCCGCTTATGAGTGCCTTGCCTTCCCGCTCGCCCCTGGGCCTGGTCGCCGGTGCCCTGCTGCTCCTGCTCGGCCTGGCCTATCCCTTCGCCGTCTATTTCGGCCTGCAGCACCTCTCGCCACGGCTGTTCGCCGCTGGCCTCGGCGCCCTCTGGGGCCTGCGCCTGCTGCAACCCGGCCTCAATGGCCTGCAACGCAGCACTGCCCTGGTCGCCCTCGGCTTCTGCCTGCTGCTGGCCCTGAGCGACGCCGCCGTGCTCCTGCGCTGGTATCCGATGCTGCTCAGCCTGTTCCTGCTGGCGCTGTTCGGCCTGAGCCTGTTGCGCGGCCAGCCGGTGATCGAGCGGCTGGCGCGGCTGCGCGAACCCGAGCTGTCGCCGCGCGCGGTGCGCTACACCCGCCGGGTGACCCAGGTCTGGTGCCTGTTCTTCCTGTTCAATGCCGCGACCGCCGCCGCCCTGGCGCTCTGGGCGCCGCTGGCCTGGTGGACGCTCTATACCGGCGTGATCGCCTACGGGCTGATGGGCCTGCTGTTCGCCGGCGAATGGCTGGTCCGCCAGCGCGTGCGGAGGCTGCCATGACCTTTGCCCCCCTGGCCGAATTGCTCGCGCCCGCGAGTCCGCTGGACCTGGTGCTCAGGCAGCGCGCCCTGCAGCTGGCGGCCGCCTTCCAGAACGCCGGTCTCAGGCGCCTGGCCTTGCACCTGGACGATGCCGAAGACCTGGCCTGCGCCCTGCTCGGCGCCTGGCGCGCCGGGGTCGAGGTGGTCCTGCCGGCCGACGCCCAGCCCGCTACCCGCGCCCGGCTGGCGCCGACCCTGGACGCCTGGCTGGACCATCTCAGCGACTGGGAAGCCACGGCGCTTTTGGCACCGGCCGCGCTCGATCTGCAGGCGCCGCTGCTGACCCTGAGCACCTCGGGCTCCAGCGGTGAACCCAAGCTGATCGCCAAGCAGCTGTTCCAGCTGGCCAACGAGGTGGCGGCCCTGGAGCGGCTGTGGGGTGAGTCCCTCGGCGACGCAACGGTGCTGGGCAGCGTCTCCACCCAACATATCTACGGCCTGCTGTTCCGCGTGCTCTGGCCGCTCTGCGCCGGTCGGCCGTTCGCCCGCCAGGCGCTGCCCTTCACCGAGGAATTGCAGCGCGAGACCGCCGCCCTGCTGCGCGAAGGCCGGCGGGCGGTATGGATCAGCAGTCCGGCGCTGCTCAAGCGCCTGGGTGAGAATCTCGACGACGCCGTCCTCGGCCAGGTGGTGCGGGTATTCTCTTCTGGCGGCGTGCTGCCGGGTGCGGCCGCCAAGGCCTGTCAGCAGCGCTTCGGTCGTTATCCCACCGAGGTCTATGGCAGCTCCGAGACCGGCGGCATCGCCTGGCGCCAAGGCCCGCAACCCTGGCAGGCCTTTGCCGACATCGAGCTGGGCCAGGATGGCGACGGCGCCCTCTGGCTGACCTCGCCCTATCTGCCCCTAGGCCTGCGCGAGCAGACCATGGATGAGGTGCAACTACTGGGCGACGGGCGCTTCGAGCTGCTCGGTCGCCTGGATCGCATCGTCAAGCTGGAAGAAAAGCGCATCGCCCTGCCGGCCCTGGAAGAGCGCCTGCTGGGCCACCCGGCCATCGCCGACGTGCGCCTGGGGGTGGTGCACCAGGGTCGCGCCCTCCTCGGCGCCCTGGTCGCCCTGAGCGAGAGCGGGCTGCACCAGCTGCGCAACGGCGGTCGCCGCGCCCTTGTGGCCGAGCTGCGCGAACACCTGGTCGGCCACTGCGAAGCCATCGCCCTGCCGCGCCGCTGGCGGCTGCTGCTGGCGCTGCCCTACAGCGCCCAGGGCAAGCTGGCCCAGGCCGAGGTGGAATGGCTGCTGGCCCAGCCACGGCCGGTGGAGATCGAGCCACTGAGCGTCGAACGGACGGCAGACGGCTGTCGCCTGGAATTGGCAGTCGCCCCGGACCTGGCGTTCTTTTCCGGCCACTTCCCTACGGCGCCGGTGGTGCCGGGGGTGGTGCAGGTCGGCTGGGCCCAGCGCCTGGCCCGCCAGCACCTGAAGCTGCCCGCCGACTTCGCCGGCATGGAAGTGCTCAAGTTCCAACAGTTGCTGCGACCTGGTGATCGGGTGACCCTGACCTTTCACTTCGACGCCGCCCGCAGCAAGCTGCACTTCGCCTTTCGCCAGGGCGAGGCAGCCTGTTCCTCCGGGCGCATCCTGCTCAAGGAGGCGCAGCCATGAGCTTTCGGGCCTGCGCGGTGATCCCGGTGTTCGACCACGAGCACGCCCTGCCGTTGGTGGTCCAGGCGCTGCGGCAGCGCGCCCTGCCCTGCGTGCTGGTGGACGACGCCTCCAGTCCCGCCTGCGCCCAGGTGATGGACGAGCTGGCCACCCAACCCGACATCCACCTGCTGCGCCTGCAGGTCAACCAGGGCAAGGGCGGCGCGGTGATGGCGGGGCTCGCCGAGGCGCAACGGCTGGGCTTCAGCCATGCCCTGCAGGTGGATGCCGACGGCCAGCACGACCTCGACGACGTGGCCGCCTTCCTCGCCGAGGCCCAGGCGCATCCAGACGCGCTGATCTGCGGCTATCCGCGCTTCGACGACTCGGTACCCAAGGGCCGGCTCTATGCCCGCTACCTCACCCATGTCTGGGTCTGGATCAATAGTCTGTCGCTCAAGATCCGCGACAGCATGTGCGGCTTTCGCGTCTATCCGCTGGCGCCGACCCTGGCGGTGATCCGCGCCGGTGGCCTGGGCAAGCGCATGGATTTCGACCCGGAGATCCTGGTGCGCCTGGCCTGGCGCGACCAGCCGATGCGCTGGCGCCCGACCCGGGTGCACTATCCACTGGATGGCCGCTCGCACTTTCGCCTCTGGCAGGACAACGTGCTGATCTCGCGCATGCACACCCGGCTGTTCTTCGGCATGCTCCTGCGCGCGCCGCGCCTGCTCTGGCGGCGGGTGCGTCGATGAGCGGCCACTGGGCGCAACAGCGCGAGCGCGGCAGCCCCCTGCTGATGCGCCTCACCGCCTGGCTGGCGCGCCACCTGGGTCGCCGCACCATCGCGCCGCTGCTGCGGCTGATCGTGCTGTATTTCTTCCTGTTCGGCGCTCGCGCCCGCCGTGGCATCCGCGAGTACCAGCAGCGCCTGGCCGATTGGAGCGGCCGTCCCGAGCTGGCCCCCAGCTGGCGCAGCGGCTATGCCCAGTTCATGGCCTTCGCCGAGGCCCTGCTGGACAAGCT
>CAUQPA010000264.1:0-6142 GCA_963519325.1 uncultured Pseudomonas sp.
GACCATCCTGGGCAAGGATGCCAGCCTGCTGTCCGCCTTCGCCAAGGCCGACGACGTCCTCGCCGGCGCGGTCCGTGGCATCTCCGACATCATGCAGCGTCCCGGCCTGATGAACGTCGACTTCGCCGACGTCAAGACCGTGATGGGCGAGATGGGCATGGCCATGATGGGTACCGGCCACGCCAGCGGCCCGAACCGGGCGCGCGAAGCCACCGAAGCCGCCATCCGCAACCCGCTGCTGGAAGACGTCAACCTGCACGGCGCCCGCGGCATCCTGGTCAACATCACCGCCGGCCTGGACCTGTCCCTGGGCGAATACGCCGCCGTGGGTGAGATCATCGAGGACTTCGCTTCCGAGCACGCCACCGTCAAGGTCGGCGCGGTCATCGATCCGGAAATGCGCGACGAGCTGCACGTCACCGTGGTCGCCACCGGCCTGGGTGCGCGCATCGAGAAGCCGGTCAAGGTGGTCGACAACACCGCCCAGACCCTCGCCGCAGCCCGTCAGGAGTCCGCTCCGGTCAACTACGACGACCTCAAGTACCCGACCTCCATGCGCTCCGGTCGTGGCAGCCAGAACCATGGCGGCTCGGCAGCAGCGACCAAGGTCAATCCCAACGACGACCTGGATTACCTGGACATCCCGGCCTTCCTGCGTCGTCAGGCTGATTGATCGGGTATATCACAAGCGCGGGTGTGATTAGTGGGCATCGATTTTCGCTTCTGCTATCATCGCGATTTCGTTGACCACCATTCGCACCCTGCGACCGAGCGGCCCTGGCATGATTAGACAACGCACCCTCAAGAACACCATTCGCGCCACTGGCGTCGGCCTGCATTCCGGGGAGAAGGTATACCTGACCCTGAAGCCGGCTCCGGTCGATACGGGAATCGTGTTCCGTCGCACCGATCTCGATCCGGTCGTGGAAATCCCGGCCTGGGCGGAGAACGTGGGTGAAACCACCATGTCGACCAACCTGTTCAGCGACAGCGGCGTCAAGGTCGGCACCGTCGAGCACCTGCTGTCGGCCATGGCCGGCCTGGGTATCGACAACGCCTACGTCGAGCTGTCCGCGGTCGAAGTACCGATCATGGACGGCAGCGCCGGTCCCTTCGTGTTCCTGATCCAGTCCGCGGGTCTGCAGGAGCAGGAAGCGGCCAAGCAGTTCATTCGCATCAAGCGGGAAGTGACCGTCGTCGATGGCGACAAGCGCGCCACCTTCGTGCCCTTCGACGGCTTCAAGGTCACCTTCGAGATCGATTTCGATCACCCGGTGGTCAACAACCGCACCCAGAAGGCCTCGGTGGACTTCTCGAGCACCTCCTTCCTCAAGGAAGTCAGCCGCGCCCGTACCTTCGGTTTCATGCGTGACCTGGAATTCCTGCGTTCGCACAACCTGGCCCTGGGTGGCAGCGTCGACAACGCCATCGTGGTGGACGAGAAGGGTGTGATCAACGAAGACGGTCTTCGCTACGAAGACGAATTCGTCAAGCACAAGATCCTCGACGCCATCGGTGATCTCTACCTGCTCGGCAAGAGCCTCATCGGCGAATTCCGCGGCTACAAGTCCGGCCACGCCATGAACAATCGCCTGCTGCGCGCGCTGCTGGCCGATCGCGATGCCTGGGAAGTGGTGACCTTCGAAGACTCCGGTCTGGCGCCCATTTCCTACATGAGACCCGCGGCTGCCGTCTGAGCCCGGTTCCAAGAAAAAGCCCTGCCTATGCAGGGCTTTTTTATGAGCGCAGGATCGCTCAGCGACGACTCAGGGGCTCGCCCTGGAAGCTCACGCCGGCCAGGCCCTTGGTCATGAGCGCACGGATATTGGCGTGATCGCTGCCTTTAGGCGTCTCCAGCACGCTGCGATAATGCTCGCCGAAGGCCAGCAGGGCTTCCTGATCGCTCAGGCCTTCGAGCTTCGCCAGGCCCAGGGTCTTGCAGGAGCCTTCGTTCTGGCCGGCGGCGTTTTCCACCCCGCCATTGTGGAAGGCGGTTGGCTGGTAGGCATAGTGCTCGGCCACGAACGCCAGGGTATCGGCGAAGGCGTGGTTACCACTGGTCAGGCTGGCGCGGAAGCTGGACAGTTCGCTCATTTGGATTGGTTCTCCTGGAAGGCGGCCGCCTGGGCGGGGGAGGCTTCGGTCTGGTACTGGGCCTTCCACTCGGCATAGGGCATGCCGTAGACGACTTCGCGCGCGTCATCCAGGCTCAGCGCCAGGCCCTTCTCGTCGGCAGCCGCCTTGTACCACTTGGACAGGCAGTTACGGCAGAAGCCGGAGAGATTCATCAGGTCGATGTTCTGCACATCGGTACGCTTGCGCAGGTGCTGGACCAGGGTGCGGAAGGCGGCGGCCTCCAGTTCCAGGCGGTCTTGATCGGTCATGGGTGACTCCTTTGGCTAGCGACGGCCATGGCGCAGGTGGCGCCCGCCGTTGACGGTGAAGGTGCTGCCGGTCGCGTAGGTCGTCGACAGCAGATAGAGCACGGTATCCACGATGGGATCGGCGCCGGGTTCGAAGTCCAACAGGGCCTTGTCCAGGGTCGCTTGCCGATAGGCCTCGTCGGCGCCTTCCTTGAAGATCAGCAGGCCCGGCGCGATGGTGTTGACACGAACGGTGGGCGCCAGGGCTTCGGCGAAGGACAGGGTCAGGTTGTGCAGCGCGGCCTTGGTGGCAGCGTAGCCGATGTGGTTGCGGCTGCCACGGGTCGCGCTGTCGTCGCCGATGTGGATGATGTCGGCCCGCGGCGCCGCCAAGAGCAGATCCTGCAGGCCCAGGTTGAGGTGGTAGGGCGCCTCCAGGTGCAGACGATAGAGCAGGCGCAGGTTGTCGAGGCCGTCTTCCGCCCAGACCGAGGCGTTGTGCACCACGCCGCGCAGCCCCTGGTGCCTTTCATGCAGCTGCTGCATCAGCAGGTCGCGCTGCTGTTCCTCCACCAGATCGACTTGGTAGGCCTCGATCTCCAGCTCGCGCAACGGACCCGGATCGTCGCGGTAGACCGCGATGACCGGTTGACCTTCCGCCAGAAGGCGGCGGGTGAGAGCCAGGCCGACACGGCGATTGGCGCCGGTTACCAACAGGGGAAGGGCTGCAGACATGAGGGTACCCGATCCTTAAGAGCGAAACGGCCAGGAAGCTGGCCGTGCGTATTGTACGCATTCGACTCGTCGGGCAGCAGGCCGATCCGTTACGTCTAGCGGGCGCTGCCTCTGAGCTCCTCGGCCCTGGACGAGGCGCTGTGCAGCCAGCCCCTGAGCGCGCGGGTGATCAGCGGGATGAAGACGCAGACCATCACCGGCGTGAGGATCAGGGTGCTCAGCAGGATGCGCGGCAGCAAGGGCAGATGCGCCAGGTAGTCACCGAAGGCCGCGTTGAACAGCAGCGAGATGGGAAAGAACGCCAGCCAGACGGCGATGCTCTGTTTCCAGCGCGGCGGGGCTTGCACGCCGGCACCGAACCAGTCGTCCATGCCCTGGGCGCGGCGTGCCTGGGGCGCTTCGAACAGGCCCTGGCCGCGCTCCAGCCAGAGGCGCCGCGTCTCCGAGTGTTCCCACTGGTCGAGGCTCTGGGGGCAGGTGAAGCGGAAGATGATCTGCACCAGGTTGTCGCCCGGCGGTGGGGTCAGGACCCCGGAACCGAGATAGCCCGGATAACGGGTCGCCAGGGCTTCGCCTTCGCGTAGCCAGACCAGGAAGGCGTCGTATTGGCCGGCCGCCACGCGGCGCGCGACCATGAGGGTAACGGGCTGACTCATGTTGGAGCTCCAAGCGATCGGGTCGGATAGGCCGGATGCCATCAAGCCGCCGGGTAGGCGGGCAGGGTGGAGAAATACCTGGGGTAGCAGGCGCCGCTAGCATAGCAAGCCTTGAGACCCCGGGGCAGCGCCTGACGTTGCAGGGATGTCGCAAACGCCAAACAAGGGTCGTTCGAGGCATACTGGGCAACCTTCACCGCTAGAGGTCTGCATGAAAGTCGCACTGTTGAATGGCTCCGTATACGGCACCGCGGAAGATATCGCGCGGCAGGTGAAGACCCGCCTGGTCGCGGCGGGCCATGAGGTCTGGCACCAGCCGAATGCCGAACTTGCCAGTCTGGAGGCCTTCGCACCCGAGGCCTTGCTGGCCATCACCTCCACCACCGGCATGGGCGAGTTGCCCGCCAACCTCGAGACGCTGTACTTCCAGCTGCGCGACCGGCTGCCGCCCTGGCGTGGCCGGCCCGGTGCGGTGCTGGCCCTGGGGGACTCCAGCTATGGCGATACCTATTGCGGCGGCGGCGAGCTGATGCAGGAGCTGTTCGCCGAGCTGGGACTGCGCGAGCTGCTGCCCCTGCTACGCATCGATGCCAGCGAGACGGTGACCCCGGACGAGGACGCCGAGCGCTGGACCTCCGCGGTCATCGCCGCCCTGGGCTGACCTTGCCCGGCGGACAACACAGCTTTACCTGCCGGATCGCCGCCGCCGGGCCCGGGTCGCTGTCCTCGCCAGCTCAGCCTGGGTATCCTTGGGCGCTGATGACTGTTTGAGATGGAGCCCTGGGTGAATAGATATCTGCGCCTGGCTCTGGAGCTGTGCGGATTGGGTGCGTTATGGGGGCTGGGCAGCTGGCTGGCGACTGCCTTCGCCTTGCCGGTACCGGGCGGTGTGGTAGGGCTGGCCATGCTGCTCCTGCTGCTGGCGGCGCGTATCGTCGAACCCGAATGGTTGCAGAACGGCGTGCGCCTGTTGCTCGGTGAGATGCTGCTGTTCTTCATCCCCGCCTTGCTGAGTCTGCTCGACTACGGTCCGCTGCTGCGGCAGGAGGGGGTGCGCATCCTCCTCGCCATCCTGCTCAGCACGGTGCTGACCATGGTCGCCACCGCCTATACCGTGGACTGGATGTTCCGCCGCCGGGGACGCCGCGATGCTTGATCTGCCGGGACTCTTCTGGCTGTTGCTGACGGTGGCCGCCTATGGCGTGAGCCGGCTGCTCTATGCCCGCCTGCGCTGGTATGTGGTCAGCCCCATCATCTTCGTCACCGTGCTGCTCTATGCCACCACCCTCTGGCAACAGGTGAGCTATGCGCAGTACGCCCATTACAGCCGTTGGCTGATCACCCTGCTGGGGCCGGCGACGGTCGCTTTCGCCGTGCCGATCTGGCAGCAGCGACGACTGCTGGCGCGCTACTGGCAGGCGCTGCTGGCGGGGCTGTGCGTGGGCAGCGGGGTCGCCATCGGCAGCTCCTGGCTGCTGGCCCGCCTGCTGCTGCTGGATGATCGGGTGCTGCTGTCGATGCTGCCACGCTCCATCAGCACGCCCTTCGCCATGCCGATGTCCGCCGCCGTCGGTGGCGTGCCCGAGCTGACGGCGGCCTTCGTCATGATTACCGGGCTGGGCGGTGCCATCCTCGGCAGCCTGCTGATCAAGCTGTTGCCGCTCAAGTCGGCCCTCGCCCGTGGCGCCCTGTTCGGCATGGGCGCCCATGGCGTCGGCACCAGCAAGGCCTACGAGGTCGGCCTGGAGGAGGGCACCGTTGCCGGGCTAGTCATGGTGCTGGCCGGCCTGAGCAACCTGCTGGGTGCCCAGCTGGTGCTCTGGCTGCTGCACGGCTAGTGCAGGGTGGTCTTGGCGGCGCCCAGTTGCTCGAGGCGCCGCCGTACCTGCTCCCGCTCGGCCTCGTCTTCACTAATCAGCAGCGCGTGCTGCAGGTCGTAGCGCTCGGCCTGGGGACAGTCGAGTTGCCGATACAGATCGGCGCGCGCCAGGTGGTCGGCGACACCCGCGGCGCCCAGTTCGATGACGCGCTGGGCATCCTTGAGCGCCGCCAGCGGCTGGTCGCCCTGGCGGTGCAACTCACGCAGGTTGCGCGAGAGACGCTGCATCATCTGCCGGGGAGAGAGCGGCGCCAGGTAGGTCGCCTGCAGCCGCGCCGTGGGACCGAATTGATCCACCAGCAGTTGGCGACAGTCGTTCATGTACAGCCGGCGTCCGCCGAAGGGTTCGAGCAGGTGATCGGCACCGGGCACCCGCAGCAGGAAATGCCCGGGAAAGCCGATGCCTTGCAGCTCGATGTCCAGCCGCCGGGCCAGCTCCAGCGCCACCAGGGCGATGGACAGGGGTTGGCCGCGGCGCCGTACCAGCACCTCGTCGAGCAGGGCGGCGG
>CAUQPA010000265.1:0-6134 GCA_963519325.1 uncultured Pseudomonas sp.
GCCCATGGCCGCGATGGCCCCAGCGACAAAGCCTCAGATCCCGTCCACCCGCTCCACCGCCAGCGCCAACCCCTGGCCGACACCCACGCACATGGTCGCCAGGCCCAGGCGGCCGCCGGTCTTCTCCAGGTGGTGCACCGCAGTGAGCACCAGGCGATTGCCGCTCATGCCCAGGGGATGGCCTAGGGCGATGGCGCCGCCGTTGGGATTGACCTTGGGGCTGTCGTCGGCCACGCCCAGCTCGCGCAGTACCGCCAGCCCCTGGGCGGCGAAGGCTTCGTTGAGTTCGATGACATCGAAGGCGTCGATGGAAAGGTCCAGTTGCTTGAGTAGCTTGCGCACCGCCGGGGTCGGGCCGACGCCCATGATGCGCGGCGCCACCCCGCCGCTGGCCATGCCCAGTACCTTGGCGCGCGGCCTGAGACCGTGTTTCTTCACGGCTTCCGCCGAGGCCAGGATGATCGCCGAGGCGCCGTCATTGAGGCCCGAGGCGTTGCCGGCGGTGACGGTCTGATCCGGTCCGTTGACCGGCTTGAGCTTGGCCAGGCCGTCAGCGGTGGTGTCCGGGCGGGGATGCTCGTCGCGCTCCACCACTACGTCGCCCTTCTTGCCCTTGATGGTCACCGGGACGATTTCCTCGGCGTAGTAACCGGATTCCTGGGCCGCGGCGGCGCGTTGCTGGCTGCGCAGGCCGAAGGCGTCCTGGTCGGCGCGGCTGACGCCATAGTCGGCGGCGACGTTGTCCCCGGTGACCGGCATGCTGTCCACGCCATAGGCTTCCTTCATCGCCGGATTGACGAAGCGCCAGCCGAGGGTGGTGTCTTCCAACTTCTGGCCGCGCCCGAAGGCGCTGTCGGCCTTGCCCATGACATAGGGCGCACGGGTCATGGACTCCACCCCGGCGGCGATCACCAGGTCCATCTCACCCAGGGCGATGGCGCGGTAGGCCTGGCCCACCGCCTCCATGCCCGAGGCGCAGAGGCGATTGAGGGTCACGCCCGGTACGGTTTCCGGCAACCCCGACAGCAGCACCGCCATGCGCGCCACGTTGCGATTGTCTTCACCAGCCTGGTTGGCGCAGCCCATGAACACCTCGTCCACGGCGGACCAGTCCACCTGCGGATTGCGCTCCTGCAGCGCCTTGAGCGGAATGGCCGCCAGGTCGTCGGCACGCACCGCGGAAAGCTCGCCGTTGAGCCGGCCGATGGGCGTGCGGACGGCGTCGCAGATGTAGACGGCGCGACTCATTCCTCACCCCCCTTCTGGCCGCCATGGGCGGCAGCAGTACGCGCCTGCAGATCGCGCAGGGCGTCGAGTTCGGTCGCGGTGGGCGCCTCGGTGGTGGCGACCTGGTCGGCGAAGCGGATGGCCCAGCCGGTAGCGGCCACCACCTGCTCGCGAGTCACCCCGGGATGCAGGGCGGTCACCACAAATTCGTGGGTGCCGGCTTCCGGCTCCATGATGCAGAGGTCGGTGATGATGGCGGTCGGGCCCTTGCCCGGCAGGCCCAGTTGCTGGCGGTGATCGCCACCCTCGCCGTAACCCACCGAGGTGATGAAGGCCAGCTTGTCGACGAAGCTGCGGTGCGACTGCTTGAGGATGATCAGTACCTCCTTGGCCGAGCCGGCGATCTCCGGCGCGCCGCCAGCGCCCGGCAGGCGGACCTTGGGCTGGTTGTAGTCACCGATCACCGTGGTGTTGATGTTGCCGAAGCGGTCGACCTGGGCGGCGCCCAGGAAGCCGACGTCGATACGTCCGCCCTGCAACCAGTAGCGGAAGATCTCGCCGGTGGGCACCACGGTGTCGGCGGTCTCGGCCAGTTCGCCGTCGCCGATGGACAGCGGCAGCACCGTGGGCTTGGCGCCGATGGGGCCGGATTCGTAGATCAGCACCACGTCCGGCGCATGGGTCAGGCGCGCCAGGTTCGCCGCGGTGGACGGCAGGCCGATGCCGACGAAGCAGACGCTGCCATTGCCGAGGCGGCGCGCGGCGGCCACGGTCATCATTTCATTGGTGGTGAAGTCGCTCATGATTCAGGCCTCCGCAGCCAGCTTCGCCTGGAAGGCGGCGAAGTCCGCGGTACCGCGGATGTAGGTGTCGATCCACTGGGTGAAGGTGTCGCGATCGCGGGCGATCGGATCCCAGGCCTGGTAGAAGCGGTTGTCGCGCTCGTAGTAGCCGTGGGCATAGGACGGATGCGCCCCGCCGGGCACCACGCAGACGGCGCTCAGGGCCCAGGTCGGCAACACGCAGGCGTTCATCGGCGCCTGGAGATCGTCGACGATTTCCTCAACGGTGACGATGCAGCGCTGGGCCGCCAGGGCGGCTTCCTTCTGCACGCCGAGGATGCCCTGGATCAGTACGTTGCCCTGGCGGTCGGCCTTCTGCGCATGGATGACGGTGACGTCCGGACGCACGCTGGGCACCGCGGCGAGTTTCTCGCCGGTGAAGGGGCACTCGATGAATTTGATGTCCGGGTTGACCTTGGCCAGGTCCGAGCCCTGGTAGCCGCGCAGCACGGCGAAGGGCAGGTTGGAGGCACCGGCGACATAGGCATTGGCCAGGGCCGCGTGGCTGTGCTCGGAGATGTCGAGCTTGTGCGGCCAACCCTTCTCCACCGCATCGCGCAGGCGGTGCAGCGAGCCGACGCCGGGGTTGCCCCCCCAGGAGAAGATCAGCCGCTTGGCGCAGCCGGCGCCGATCAGCAGGTCGTAGACCAAGTCGGGGGTCATGCGCACCAGGGTCAGGTCGCGCCGGTTCTGGCGGATCAACTCGTGGGCGGCGGCGGTCGGGATGAGATGGGTGAAGCCTTCGAGGGCGACGGTCTCGCCATTGTGGACGAAGCGCTGGATGGCTTCGCTCAGGGACAGGATCTGGGCCATGGATTGTCGACTCGCGTCTTTGTTATCGGCGCCGCCCGGTGCGGCGGTCTGGGGTCAGACTACAAAGCCCCGGCGCCCCGGACAATCCGATAATCGACTAACAGTTCGATTATCGAACGACATTGCTCAGCAGCCTATCGACCACAGCGGCACGCGACCGCGCGCGGCAGCGGCTACACTGCGCCACCCGTGACAGGAACCGAAAGATGTCCGACAAAGCCCGCCCCGCCCTCGAAGGCGTCACCCTCGAAGCCCTGCTCACCCGCCTGGTGGAACACCACGGCTGGGAAGAACTCGGCCGGCGCATCCCGCTGCGCTGCTTCACCCATGACCCCAGCATCAAATCCAGCCTGACCTTCCTGCGCCGCACGCCCTGGGCGCGGGAAAAGGTCGAGCAGCTCTACCGGCGCTTGCCGAAGCAGGGTTGAGGCCGGACGTAGGTTGGGTTGAAACGGCTTTGTCTTCGAAGCCCAACAAGCCGGGGTCGAGCCCGAGTACCGTTGGGCTTCGCTGCGCTCAACTCAACCTACGGCGGATTCGTAGGCTGGGTTGAAACGGCTTTGTCGTCGAAGCCCAACAAGCCGGGGTCGCGCTTGGGTACCGTTGGGCTTCGCTGCGCTCAACCCAACCTACGAGCGGATTCGTAGGTTGGGTTGAAACGGCTTTGTCGTCGAAGCCCAACGAGCCGGGGTCGAGCCCGGGTACCGTTGGGCTTCGCTGCGCTCAACCCAACCTACGGGCGGATTCGTAGGTTGGGTTGAGACGGCTCTACCGTCGAAGCCCAACGAGCCGGGGTCGAACCCGGGCACCCGTTGGCTTCGCTGCGCTCAACCCAACCTACGACGCTTGTCCCTGCTGGAACACCAGCACCTTGAGGCCGCCCTCAGGGTCCTCGTCGGCGAACTCCGGGGGATTGGCCAGGCGTTCGACGAAGGCCAGGCTCGGTGCCTCCTCGGCCATGCCGGCGATGAGGAAATCCGCGCCCACGCCGGGGTCGTTGACGCAGGCCAGCACCCGGCCGCCCGGGGTGAGCAGTTCAGGTAGCCGGCGCAGGATGCGGGCGTAGTCCTTGGTCAGGGCGAAGCTGCCCTGCTGGAAACTGGGCGGATCGACGATCACCAGGTCGTAGGGGCCCAGCTTGCGCACCTTGCCCCAGGACTTGAACAGTTCGTGGCCGAGAAAGCTGACCTTGCCCAGGTCATGGCCATTGAGTCGGTGATTCTCGCGACCGCGGGTAAGGGGCCCGCGGGCCATGTCCAGGTTGACCACCTGGGCCGCGCCGCCGGCCAGGGCGGCTACCGAGAAGCCGCAGGTGTAGGCGAACAGGTTGAGGATGCGCAGATCGGCGGCCTGCTCGCGCACCCAGCGCCGGCCCAGGCGCATGTCGAGGAACAGCCCCATGTTCTGGCGGCGGGAAAGATCCAGGCCGAATTTCAGCCCGTCCTCGTGGATGACGTGCTCCCCCACCGGAACACCGATCAGCGTCTCGCTGGCAGCGTCCAGGCGATAGCGATGCTGCAGCAACAGGCTCTGTGCGCCGCTGGCCGCCCAGGCCGGGCTATCGGCCAAGGCCATCAGCGTCGAGCGCAGGGCCGCCAGCTCATCCGCGGGCAGCTCACGGAACACGCCCACCCGTACCACGCCCTCCAGCCAGTCGACGGTGAGCTGCTCGAGCCCCGGCAGCAGCCGGCCCCGGCCATGGACGAGGCGCCGCGCCTCGGTCGGCGGCGACGCGAGGGCGGAGGTGAGCAGATCGACGAGCTGGGCAAGGGTGGCGGTATTCATGGACGGTCGCTGGCACAAAGGGATCGGCATGCTACGCCAAATGGCCGGGGCGCGGCGGGACTAGCGGGTGCGAAGGACTCGTCGGGCCCTACGGGACCCCACTTCCAGGCATCCGACCAGCAAACCGAAATACCTCTCAAGTGGTAACGACACGCAGTTGTATCCACTTTGTAAACCTCTCTAGAATCCGCCTCCCCGAACTCCAGGACGATAATAAATGCGCCGGCTGGCCCCTGTTCTGTCCCTGCTTCCCCTTTGCGCCCTGCCCCTCCATGGCTTCGCCCAGACGGCTGACGAGGCGCCCCAGGCGTTGTCCGATCTCACCGTCACCGGAACCGCCGAATCGGCCACCGGACCGGTGCAGGGGTATCGCGCGGAACGCTCCAGCAGTGCCACCCGCACGGACACCCCGCTGCATGAAACGCCGCAATCGGTCAGCGTGGTCTCGCGCGAGGCCCTCGACGACCTCTCCGCCACCCGCCTGCAGCAGGCACTGGATCAGGCCGGTGGCGTGGGCCGCGGCAACAACTTCGGCGGCCAGGGCCTGACCAGCTACACGGTGCGCGGCTTCACCAGCTCCGAGTACTTCCGCAACGGCTTCCCCATGAACCGCGGCTACCCCAGCGCACCGGATGCCGCCACCCTGGAGCGGGTCGAGGTCCTGCGTGGTCCGGCGGCGACCCTCTATGGCCGCAGCGATCCGGGCGGTACCTTCAACGTGGTCACCAAGCAGCCCCTGGGCGAGCGCAAGACCACCCTCGGCAGCCAGTTCACCGACCAGGGCCTGAGGCGCGGCACCCTGGACACCACCGGCCCGGTGGACGAAGACGGCCGCCTGGCCTATCGCCTCAACCTGATCGCCGAAGGCGGCGACAGCTTCCGCGACGATGTGGAGCACGAGCGCTACGAGGTCGCCCCGGTGCTGAGCTGGCAGGCCACCGATGCCACCCTCATCACCTTCGAAGCCGACATCATCCGCAACAACGCGCCGCTGGATCGGGGCCGGACCAACTACCTGGCCCAGCGCGCCCAGGCCAGCCGCTCCACCAACGCCTGGGAAAAGGGCACCACCAACCTGCTGCACAACGACAACGAAGCCTACCAGCTGCGTTTCGAGCACCAGTTGAACGACGCCTGGACCCTGGCCGGCGGCTTCCAGTACCTCGACGGCAGCCTCAAGGGCAATGCCGTGGAAGCCAACGGCGTGCAGGCCAATGGCGTGGTCCTGGGCCGCAACTTCAACTACCGCAAGCTGGAGTGGAGCGACCGCGACCTGCAGCTGAACCTGACCGGCCACTTCGACACCTTCGGCCTCGGCCATACCCTGATCACCGGGGTAGAAGTGGAAGACTACGACTACCGCTCCATCATCCGGCGCTCCGCCGGCGGCGCCGGCGTCTATACGGTCAACCTGGTCGACCCGGTGCTCGGCCAGCCGCGCCCGGCGCTGACCCGTACGCCGACCCA
>CAUQPA010000266.1:0-6116 GCA_963519325.1 uncultured Pseudomonas sp.
CCCTGAGGGAGAGGGGGTTAGCTCGTAGGTTGGGTTGAGACGGCTCCATCGTCGAAGCCTAACGTTGCCGACACCCGAGGTAAGCCCTGTTGGGCTTCGCTGCGCTCAACCCACCCTACGCGTCCAGTGCGTAGGGTGGCTGACGGCGCCAGCCTTATTCAGCGAGTATTGGCGAGCGGGCCTGTGGAAAACGCTGCGCGGTTTTCCACGCTACAGGGCTTCAGGCACCCGTAGGTTGGGTTGCGACGGCTGCTGCGTCGCAGCCCAACAATACAGGCATGCCGGGCACGTCTTGTTGGGCTTCGCTGCGCTCAACCCAACCTACGACGGGCTACTGTCTAACGCAGCTTCTGCGGCTTGTAGGCGCAATAGCCCGGCCGTGGGCCGACCCGCGGGTGGTTGCGGCAGGTTTCCGGGCGCTGGTCGTAGATGGTGCACAGCCGCGTCTTGGGATGCAGGTAGACGCAGTCGTTGTTGGACAGCCGTACCAGGGTGAACAGCCCGGTCTTGGCATTCAGGCGCTCCACCACGCCGTCCTTCTTCAGCCGCTTGGCGATGTCCTTGAGCGGCTCGCCCTTCTCGAATTCGTCCACCACGCCCATGCGGATCAGGTCGGACAGGCGGGCTTCCACCGGCAGGGTGCAGCAGCTGGAGACGCAGTCCAGGCACATCGCCTTGTCGTAACGGATCCAGGTCTCAGTGCGGTCGAGGTCGGCGCCGAGGATGCGCAGTATCTGGGCCATGGCTTACTCGGCGAAGGTAACCTGGCCGTCGGCCAGGGAGGCGACGCGGGCCAGGGATTCAACGCGGTAGCCCTGGGCGTCCAGTTCGGCGCGACCGACCTGGAACGACTTCTCGATGACGATGCCGAGCCCCACCACCTCGGCACCGGCCTGGCCGATGATGGAGATCAGCGCCTTGGCCGCCTTACCGTTGGCGAGGAAGTCGTCGATGATCAGCACCCGATCGTCGGACGAAAGGTGCATGGTCGAGACGGCTATGGTGCTCTCCGTCTGCTTGGTAAAGGAATAGACACTGGCCACCAGTAGATTGTCGGTCAGCGTCAGCGACTGGTGCTTGCGGGCGAAGATCACCGGTACGCCCAGCTCCAGCCCGGTCATCACCGCCGGGGCGATACCCGAGGCCTCGATGGTCACGATCTTGGTGATGCCGGCGTCGGCGAAGCGGCGGGCGAATTCCTGACCGATAGCCTGCATCAGCGCCGGATCGATCTGGTGGTTGAGGAAGGCATCGACCTTGAGCACCTGCTCGGAGAGTACCTGGCCTTCGCTGCGAATCTTGGCTTTGAGGCGTTCCACGCGGACGGTCCTTTAACGGCAACGCCCGGGCCTGAGGGCAGGACCGGGTCTGGGAATACGGAAGGGCGGCGATTGTGCCCTATCTTTCAAGAAAGTCGTTAGTTTGCCGACAAGTCGTCTTATGAGCACCCGGAAAGGGTGGACGGCAGGTGCCGGTGGTTGGTCAGAGGAGCGGTCGAAGATGGGCGTTTTATTGTCACCAGGCATTCGCGCGCTGGGCCGTTTCGGCTTCGCCCGCAAATTCATGCTGCTACTCGTGCTGTTCATCCTGCCGCTGGTGGTCAGCCTCTGGTTGCTGGGGGCGGACTTCCAGGCCAAGCTCGCGAGCGTCAGTGGCGAGCGCAGTGGCGTCCGGCTGCTGCAGCGCCTGGATGCCCTGGAAGCCGAGCTCAATGCCCAGCGCAACCTCACCGCCCGCTGGAAGGCGGTCGACACCAGTCGGCAGCAGACCCCGGCGGTGGAGGCCGCCATCGCGGCGCTGGAAAAGCGCGGCGACAGCCGGCGCGAGCGCCTGGCAGCGTTGCAGCAGCAGGTCACCACCGAGGCCCTCGGCAGCGATGTCGAGAAGCGCTTCCAGGCTCTCCAGCAGGCGGTCGCCGGTCTCGAAGTCAAGGATCTGCGCAGCCTGGGCTGGTGGCCGGATGGCTATGACAGATTCACCGCCGCCCTGGGCGCGGTCCAGGCACTGCGCGAACAGATCGCCCTCGACAGCGGCCTGATCCTCGACCCCTGGCTGGAAACCTACCTGATGATGCAGATCAGCACGACCCAGTCGGTCGAGCTGTACGAACGCCTCGGGCGCCTCGCGAGTGTCGGCCAGGCCAGCGTCGCCTCCGGCCAGTTCAGCCTGCAGAGCCGCCTGCAGCTGCGCGACCTGCGCGCCCGGGTCGGCGATTCCACTGACAGCCTGGCCAAGGTCGCGGCGCTGCTCGGCAGCAAGCTGCCCGCCGACCTGGCGAATTGGAAGGACGACTACCAGCAGGTGAACGGCCAGTTGGACGCCAGCCTCAAGACCCTCGACCAGGGGCTGTTCGGTGGCGAGATCACCCTCAAGCCGGAGCAGTTCGAGGCGACCCTCGATGGCGTCCTGCACGGCCTAGAGACCTTCCGCCAGCAGACCCTCAAGAGTCTCGATCATCGGCTGCAGTTCTACGGCGCCGATGCCACCCGCAGCTTCGCCTTCATCGCCGGCGGCTTCGGGCTGCTGCTGGTGGTGACCTGCTACCTGCTGCTGTGCATGCAGACCGCCATCCGCGGCAGTGCGCGGCGCATCACCACCCTGGCCGAAGGCCTGCGTGATGGTGACCTGACCCACAAGGCCGAGGTTGCCGGCCAGGACGAACTGGCGCAGATCGGGCGGGCGCTGGATCTGGCGGTGGTACAGCTGCGCGGCAGCCTGCAGGCGGTGGAGCAGGAGAGCCGCCAGGTGGGGACGGCCTCGGGCGCCTTGGGCGAGCAGGCCGAGGCAGCGCTGGGCGCCGTGGAGGCCCAGCGGCAGCAGATCACCCAGATCGCCACCGCCGCCACCGAATTGGCCGCTACCGCCCAGGGCGTGGCCCAGAGTTGCGAGGAAGCCGCCGGGCGCGCCGCGCAGATGCGTGGCATCGCCCAGGCCAGCCAGAGCGACAGCCGGCAGACCACCGCCAGCATCCAGCGGCTCAATCAGCGGCTGGACGAGACGGCCGCGGCCATGGCCCAGGTGAACACCCAGGCTGGCCAGATCCAGCAGGTGGTGGACGTCATCCGCGGCATCGCCGAGCAGACCAACCTGCTGGCGCTCAACGCCGCCATCGAGGCCGCGCGGGCGGGCGACCAGGGACGAGGTTTCGCGGTGGTGGCCGACGAGGTGCGCTCGCTGTCGCAGCGGACCCAGGCGTCCACGGCGCAGATCGCCGGAACCGTCGGCAGCCTGAGCAGCACCGTGGCCCAGGCCGTATCCCTGATGCAGGAGGCCTGCGGCCAGGCGGCCAGCGATGCCCAGTCCATCACCGGGCTGGGGCAGCGGCTGGAAGAGATCGCCGAGTCGGTGCAGGGGGTGTCGGACACCCTGGTACAGATCGCCACGGCGGCCGAACAACAGGCGGTCACGGCCGATCAGGTCAGTGGCAACATCCAGCAGGTCGATGGTGCCGCAGCCGACCTGCTGAGCAACGCCCGTACCGTGCAGTCGACGGCGGTCGGCCTGGATGCCGGCAGCCGTACCCTGGCGGCCAACACCACCCGCTTCCGCCTGAGCTGAACGAACGAAGGGGCGCCGCGGCGCCCCTGGTCTGGCGGAAGGATGTTCAGGCCTTGGTGTCGATCAGGGTGCCCAAGGTCTCCTGGGCAGTCTGCATGACCTTGCTGCCGGCCAGGGCCTGGTATTTGCCGACGTCCAGGTTGACCAGCTGGCTGGCCAGGTCGGCCTGGCTGCTGGTGGTCGCGCTCAGGACTTCGTCCTGGTTGCGCGCCGTCTGGGCGGCGATGGCGCTACCGGCCTTCTCCACCGTGCGGCTGCCGTTCTGGAAGGCCTGCACCCCGGCATAGAGGGTGCTGCTTGAGGTCACGTTCATGGACGAGGTCCTCGACGGTGATGTCAAAGGGCTATTGAAGCAGCTTTGACGCCAACAAACCAGCGAGCAATGTGACCGCCTGTATCAGAGCTATTGCTGGATCGTCGCGCTGTTGCCCGTGCCTGTCTGGCTAATGGCGGCATACTGGCCGCCGCCCTGCTGACTGGCGCTGACCCGGGCTTCGCTGCCCAGCCCTGCGTGCAAGACATGGCCGTCGCCCAGTTGCTCGACACCGAGTTCGACGTTGTCGCCAATCCACAGCGCGCTCACCTCGTTGTCGTTGCCCTGGGCGGCCAGGGTCAGGCGGGAATCGTCGCCGCCGATCAGCACGGTGGTGTCGTTGTGCTTGCCCGCTTGCTGCAGATCGAGGTGGTTGCCCTGGCCGGTCACGTTTACCTGAACGGTATTATCGTCACCGAGCTGCCGCGCGCTGACGCTCTGGGCGCTAGCGTCGCGGCCGTTCTGCTGCACCGCCGCCTGGTTGCGGTTGCCGATCTGGATCAGCTGGACGTCCTGCTGCCGTGCGCCCTGGCGAGCGCCAGCGCGGTTGTCGTCGCCGCGCTGCTCGATCACCGCCCGGTTGGCGGCGCCACCCTGCAGCAGCTCGACCTCGTTGCGCGCGCCCAGGCTCAGCACGTCCTGGACGTGATCCTCGCCCACCTGCCTGAGTTGCGCCGCACCGTCACGACCATCCTGGAACACACTCAGCTCGTTGTGCGCGCCCTCCTGCTCGATGCGCAGTCGCTGGTCGTCACCGCCCTGGCGCACCAGGGCTTCATCGAGCAGGCCGCGCTGGAGGATCTCCACCGCGTTGCGCTGGCCATGGCCCTGGTAGACATAGGCGTGGCTCTGGCTGGCTTCGCGCTGGTCGATGGCGACCTCGCGCGCGCCGCCAGTGGCCTGGGTGACATTGGCGAAGTTGCCCACGCCGCCCTGCTCGACGCGGGTACGGTCGCCCAGGGACGCGCTCTGGGTGAGATAGGCCTGGCTGGCGCGGCCAGTCTGGACCACCTCCAGCCTGCCCTGGCGGGTGTCGGCGTCCTGGGTCAGGAAGTCGCCCAGGCGTTCGCCGCGCTGATCCACGAGAGTCTGGTTATCCAGGGCCCAGGCGGTGCTGGTCAGGCCGAGCAGGCCCAGGCAGGTGAAGAGCTTGATGGCAGGCACGGCAGCATCCGCTGGAGAGGCCGCACGAGGGCGGCGGCCAGGGCAGTCTGCCGCCGCCCTGGCCGAGCGGCCATCGCCCGAAAGGCTGATATCAGCCAGGCAGGCGTAGGTGCGCGGCGACGGCGGCCGGGGTGGCCGCGGTCAGGTGTGGCACCGTGCCCAGGCAGGGCGCGGGCAGGCGCTCGTGCAGGGTGGCGAGGTTGTCGTCCAGGCGCAGGGTGGCCGGGGCCACCAGGTTGGCCACCCAGCCGGCCAGGGGCAGGCCATCGGCGAGGATGGCCTCGGCGCTGAGCAGGGCGTGGTTGATGCAGCCCAGGCGTACGCCCACCACCAGGATCACCGGCAGCTGCAGCTCCCGTGCGAGATCCGACAGCGACTCGCGACCGGCCAGGGGCACGCGCCAGCCGCCGGCGCCTTCCACCAGGGTGAAGTCGGCACCCAGGGCGAGGATCCGTCGCACCGGCGCGGCCAGGCTGGCGACGCTGAGGTCGATGCCGGCCTCGCGCGCCGCCAGGTGCGGGGCGATGGCCGGTTCCAGGGCGACGGGATTGATGTCGCCGTAGCTGAGCGGCAGCGAGGTCTCGCCCAGCAGCGCCAGGGCGTCACCGTTGCGCAGGCCCTCGGCGGTGCGTTCGCAGCCGGAGGCCACCGGCTTGACCCCGGCGGTGGCGAGACCCTGCAGCCGGGCCCGGTGCAGCAGGCCGGCGGCGATGGTGGTCTTGCCGATCTCGGTATCGGTGCCGGTGACGAAGTAGGCAGGCATAGGGGTCATTCCTTGCGCAGCAAAACGTGGATCACCTGGTAGGTGGCGGGCAGCCCGGCGGGCTCGCGCAGGCTCTCGTAGGCCTGGGTGAAGGCGGCCAGGCGCTGGCGACCGGTGAGGCCCTGGGGACGTCCCTGGTTGAGGTTGTGGGCGCCGATGGCCTTGAGGTGCTGGGTCAGGGCGCGCAGATCGGGGAAGTGCAGCCGCTCGGGCGCGACCTCCAGCGCCAGTACCTGCAGGCCGCTGGCGGCTGCCGCTTCGGCATAGGTGGCCTGGCGGCGGAAGCGGTTGACGTGCACCTGGTCGTCCACCTGGGAC
>CAUQPA010000267.1:0-6101 GCA_963519325.1 uncultured Pseudomonas sp.
GGCCTGTATGATGTAGACAAGGTCACCCCCGGAGCACCAGGCCAGCCGGCGAATCGGCTGGCCGCCATCGACCACCAGCGGCTCGCGCTGCAAATTCGCCGCCACCTGGCGACCAAAGTCCGCGGCGGACAGCGACTGCGCCAGCTCGCCCTGCCAGATCAGCCCCTTGGCATCGCCCGGCAGCGGCGCGATGTTCTGCAGGCCCAGGCGCCGGCCCAGCTGGACGTTGTTGCCCACCTCCGGATGGACATCAAGCGGCAGGTGGTAGGCCAGCAGGCTCAGGTCATGGCTCAGCAAGGTCTTGAGGCGGCGCAGCTTCATGCCCACCAGGCGGGCGTCCTCGTTCTTCCAGAAGTAGCCGTGGTGCACCAGGATGGCATCGGCGCCCGCGGCGACGGCGGCATCCAGCAATTGCTGCGACGCCGTCACGCCGCTGACCAGCCGGCGGACCTGGCCGCGGCCCTGGACCTGCAGGCCGTTGGGGCAATAGTCCTGGATACGGGCGCTGTCCAGATAGCGGTCGGCCGTCATCACCAGTTCATCGAGAGACAGGGTCACGGTGGGATTACCTCCTCAGCGGGGCGCCACACCGTGTCTTCGGATGGCGCCGCTCCTTATAATGGCCGCCAGCTTATCCGTCGCGTCCCGGGCGGACAAATTCAAGGATGTGATCGATGTACAAGGCTTTGCGTTATCTCGGCTGGCCCGTGCTGTGCGGTCTGCTCGTTGCGGCCCTGATCATGCAGCGCTATCCGCAATGGCTCGGGCTGCCCGCCGGCCAACCGACCTTCGAGTCCGCCCAGCAGGCGTCGGGCTCGCGTCAGCAGGGCCCGGTGTCCTACGCCGACGCGGCCAGTCGCGCCGCGCCGGCGGTGGTCTCCCTGCGCTCGACCAAGGCGGTCAAGCCGGCCAAGAGCGGAGATGGCCCGACCGACCGCAAGGGTTCGGCCAAGCCAGCGGAAGAACTCAGCCTGGGCTCGGCGGTGCTGATGAGCCATGACGGCTATCTGCTGACCAACAACCATGTGACCCTCGACGCCGAATCCATCGTGGTGGCCCTGGCCGATGGACGCCAGACCCTGGCCAAGCTGATCGGTAACGACCCGGCCACCGACCTCGCCGTACTCAAGATCGACCTGCCGAACCTGCCGGCCATCTCGGTGGGTGACTCGACCGCCATCCGCATCGGCGACGTGGTGCTCGCCATCGGCAATCCCTTCGGCGTCGGCCAGACCGTGACCATGGGCATCATCAGTGCCACCGGACGCAACCAGCTGGGTCTCAACACCTACGAGGACTTCATCCAGACCGATGCGGCGATCAACCTGGGCAACTCGGGCGGCGCCCTAGTGGACGCCAACGGCAACCTAATCGGCATCAACACCGCCATTCTCTCCGGCGGCTCCCAGGGCATCGGCTTCGCCATTCCGATCAAGCTGGCGCTGGAGGTGATGAAATCGATCATCCAGCACGGCCAGGTGATTCGCGGCTGGCTGGGCGTGGCGGTGGAGGTCATCACCCCGGAGCTGATCAAGACCTACAGCCTCAAGGTCGACCAGGGCATCGTGGTGACGGACATAGATCCCGATGGCCCGGCCTACAAGGCGGGCCTGCGCTCGGGCGATGTCCTGGTGAAACTGGCGGGGCAACCGGTCAAGGACGGGCGCCTGTCGATGAACCAGATCGCCCGCAAGCAGCCCGGTGACAGCGTCGCCATCGAGGTGCTGCGCCAGGACAAGACCGTACAGCTCAAGGCCAGCGTCGGCCTGCGCCCGCTGATGGAGAAGGCGCAGTAGCCGCCAGCGGCACTCAGAGCGTATCGAGGGCCGTGATGAGGGCCTGGTTCTGCTCCGGCGTGCCGATGGTGATGCGCAGGAAGTCGGCGATGCGCTCGGGGCGGCTGAAGTGGCGCACGATGACGCCGTGCTCACGCAGACCGGCCGCCAGCGCCGCCCCACCCTTCTGTGCATGGCGGGCGAAGATGAAGTTGGCCGCCGAGGGCAGCACCTCGAAGCCGCGCTCCAGCAACTGGCCGACCAGGGCTTCGCGGCTGTCGATCACCTGCCGACAGGTCTCGTCGAAGTAGGCGCGATCCTCGAAGGCGGCGACCGCACCAGCCAGGGCCAGGCGATCCAGCGGATAGGAGTTGAAGCTGTTCTTGATCCGCTCCAGGGCTTCCATCAGCGGCGCCTGGCCCATGGCCAGACCGACGCGCAGCCCGGCCAGGGAGCGCGACTTGGACAACGTCTGGGTCACCACCAGGTTGGGATGGCGTGCGATCAGAGCGACGGCCGATTCCGCACCGAAGTCGACGTAGGCTTCGTCCACCACCACCACCGACTGCGGATTGCCGGCGACGATGCGCTCGATGGCATCCAGCGCCAGGGGGCTGCCGGTGGGCGCATTGGGATTGGGGAAGATGATGCCGCCGTTGGGCTTGAGGTAGTCCTCCGGCACGATCTGGAAGTCCTCGTCCAGCGCCGGGGTCTCGAAGGCGATGCCGTAGAGACCGCAGTAGACCGGATAGAAGCTGTAGCTGATGTCGGGAAAGAGGATCGGCCGACCATGGCCGAACAGGCCCAGGAAGATGTGCGCCAGCACTTCGTCCGAGCCGTTGCCGACGAATACTTGGTCGCTCTCGATGCCGTAGTAGCCGGCTACCGCATCCTTGAGCGCCTGGCCATTGGGATCGGGATAGAGACGCAGGTCAGCCGTCGCCGCCGCACGAATGGCGTCGAGCGCCCGCGGCGAGGGACCGTAGGGATTCTCGTTGGTGTTGAGCTTAATCAGGTTGGTCAGCTTGGGCTGCTCGCCCGGCACATAGGGCACCAGGTTCTTGACGAAGGGACTCCAAAGTTCGCTCATGCTCACTGCTCCTCTTGAATGCGGTATTCGGCGCTACGGGCGTGGGCGGTCAGGGACTCGCCGCGCGCCAGTACCGAAGCGACCCGGCCCAGGGCCGAAGCACCGCTGGCCGAGCAGTGGATGATCGACGAGCGTTTCTGGAAGTCGTACACGCCCAGGGGCGAGGAAAAGCGCGCGGTACCCGAGGTCGGCAGGACGTGGTTCGGTCCGGCACAATAGTCGCCCAGGGCCTCGGCGGTATAGCGCCCCATGAAGATGGCACCAGCGTGGCGGATGCTGGGCAACCACTGCTCGGGTTCGGCGACCGACAATTCCAGGTGTTCGGGGGCGATGCGATTGGCCACCTCGATGGCCTGGGCCATGTCGGCGACCTGGATCAGGGCACCGCGGCCTTCCAGGGACGCGCGGATGATGTCGGCGCGCTCCATCTCCGGCAGCAGGCGGGCGATGCTGGCCGCCACGGCGTCGAGGAAGGCGGCGTCCGGACTGACCAGGATGGCCTGGGCGTCTTCGTCGTGCTCGGCCTGGGAGAACAGGTCCATGGCGATCCAGTCGGGATCGGTCTGGCCGTCGCAGACCACCAGGATCTCGGACGGGCCGGCGATCATGTCGATGCCAACCTTGCCGAACACGTGGCGCTTGGCGGTAGCGACGTAGATGTTGCCGGGGCCGACGATCTTGTCCACCGGCGGCACGCTCTCGGTGCCATAGGCCAGGGCCGCTACCGCCTGGGCGCCGCCGATGGTGAAGACGCGATCGACACCGGCCAGGGCCGCGGCCGCGAGCACCAGTTCGTTGACCTCGCCACGGGGGGTAGGCACCACCATGACCACCTCTTTCACCCCCGCGACCTTGGCCGGGATGGCGTTCATCAGCACCGATGAGGGATAGGAGGCCTTGCCGCCGGGCACATAGAGACCGGCGCGATCCAGCGGGGTGACCTGCTGGCCGAGCACGGTGCCATCGGCTTCCTGGTACTGCCAGGAGTCCTGGCGCTGCTTTTCGTGATAACGACGGACGCGCTCGGCGGCGGCTTCCAGCGCAGTGCGCTGCTCTGGCGTGATGCGGGTCAGGGCTTCTTCCAGACGCGCGCGCGGCAGGATGAGATCGCTCATGGCGGTCGCCGCGACGGCATCGAAGCGCCGGGTGTATTCGAGCAGCGCGGCGTCGCCCTGGTGGCGCACATCGGCAATGATCGCCAGGACCCGCTGGTTGATGTCGGCGTCCGACACCCCTTCCCAGCTCAGCAGATGATCCAGATGCTCGGCGAAATCCGGAGCGGCGGCGACGAGTCGGCGGATGGCGAGCGGAGCGGTCATGGCGGATCCTCTTCAGGAGAGCGAAAGGGGCGCCCGAGAGTAACAGCCGGTTCCGTGTGGGCGCCCGACAATTTGGCTATGGCACGGATAGGCGAAGCTGGAGGGATGGAAGCAGTCTAGGCCGGCATTCGGCATGCCGGCCAGGACTCAGGCGCCGCGCGCCTCGACGGCGTGTCTCAGGGTCTCGATGAGGGCTTGGATGCGGCCATGCTGCATCTTCATCGAGGCCTTGTTGACGATCAAGCGCGAGCTGATATGGGCGATCAGCTCCTGGGGTTCGAGTCCGTTGGCCTTGAGGGTATTGCCGGTGTCGACCACGTCGATGATCTTGTCGGCCAACCCCACCAGCGGTGCCAGCTCCATGGAGCCGTACAACTTGATGATGTCGACCTGGCGGCCCTGCTCGGCATAGTAGCGCTTGGCGACATTGACGAACTTGGTCGCCACCCGCAGCCGGCCACGCGGCGCCGGGGCGCCCACGGCGCCCGCGATCATCAGCTTGCAGCGGGCGATGCGCAGGTCCAGCGGCTCGTAGAGACCGTCGCCACCGTATTCCATCAGCACGTCCTTGCCGGCCACGCCCAGGTCCGCGGCGCCATGTTCCACGTAGGTGGGCACGTCGGTGGCGCGGACGATGAGCAGCCGCACATCGTCCTGGGTGGTCGGGATGATGAGCTTGCGGCTCTTGTCCGGATTCTCGGTCGGCGCGATCCCCGCCGCCGCCAGCAGCGGCAGGGTGTCGTCGAGGATACGGCCCTTGGACAGGGCGATGGTCAGCATCGGGGGTCCTTACTTGGGCGTGCGACGGATCTTGGCGCCGAGCAGCTGGAATTTCTCCTCGATGCATTCGTAGCCGCGGTCGATGTGGTAGATGCGATCAATCAGGGTATCGCCTTCGGCCACCAGGGCAGCGATGACCAGGCTCGCCGAGGCGCGCAGGTCGGTCGCCATGACCGGGGCGGCCTTGAGGCTCTGGACGCCGGTGACGATAGCGGCATTGCCTTCGATGGCGATGTTGGCGCCCATGCGTACCATCTCGTGAACGTGCATGAAGCGGTTCTCGAAGATGGTCTCGACCACGGTACCGGTGCCTTCGGCGACGGCGTTCATGGAGATGAACTGGGCCTGCATGTCGGTGGGGAACGCCGGATAGGGCGCCGTGCGGATGTTGACCGCACGCGGGCGATTGCCCTTCATGTCCAGCTCGATCCAGTTGCTGCCGGTGGCGATGTGGGCACCCGCCTCCTCCAGCTTGGCCAGCACGGCCTCGAGGATGGTCGGATCGGTGTCCTTGAGCTTGACACGGCCGCGGGTGGCGGCGGCGGCGACCAGGTAGCTGCCGGTCTCGATACGGTCGGGCAGCACCGAATAGGTGGCGCCGCCCAGGCGCTCGACGCCTTCCACGGTGATGGTGTCGGTACCGGCGCCCTGGATGTTGGCACCCATGGCGATCAGGCAGTTGGCCAGATCGACGACCTCGGGCTCACGGGCGGCGTTCTGGATGACGCTGCGGCCCTTGGCCAGGGTGGCGGCCATCAGCACGTTCTCGGTACCGGTCACGCTGACGGTATCGAAATAGTAGTGGGCGCCGCGCAGGCCGCCGGCCGGGGCCTTGGCCTTGATGTAGCCGCCTTCGACGGTGATCTTGGCGCCCATGGCCTCCAGACCGCGCAGGTGCAGGTCGACCGGACGCGAACCGATGGCGCAGCCACCGGGCAGGGCGACTTCCGCCTCGCCGAAGCGGGCGACCATGGGGCCCAGCACCAGGATGGAGGCGCGCATGGCCTTGACCAGCTCGTAGGGCGCGACGAGGGTCTTGATGCTGGAGGCATCCACCTCGACGTTGAGCTTCTCGCCGATGATGGGCTGCACGCCCATGCGACCGAACAGCTCGATCATGGTGGTGATGTCGTGCAG
>CAUQPA010000268.1:0-6089 GCA_963519325.1 uncultured Pseudomonas sp.
AGATCACCCTGGTCTTCCTGCGCACCCTGGCGGGCGAAACGTTGGCAAAGCCTACCCCTGAGGATCAGGTCATCGTGGTGGCCGGGCAGCGACAACGCCTGGGCTTCGTGGTGCAACGGGTGGAGGCCATAGATACCTTTACCGACTTGCGCGAGGACGCCCTGGCGCGCAGCTGGCAATTGCCGGGCGACGGCGGCGTGGTCCCGGCGCAGCGGGCGCAGAGCTGGGTGGGAATAGGGACGCCGGGAAAGACCCGGCAGGCGACCCTGATCGACCTGGCCGGACTGGCCAGACGCCTCGAAGGACAGGCCCGCCAACGCCACCCGGAGCCGGTTGCGGCTCAGGTATAGCCAAGCCATTCGTCGCCTCGCTGAACGGTAGGGCTGCGCGACCGTGACGCGGGGATCCGGGAGCGACAGAGGAGTCTTACCGAAGCGGCAGGTGCAGGCTAGAGCGCCTTGGCTTTTCCACCGAGGCTCAGGCCCGATGCGGGTTAGGGCTGTCTCTATCGCTGCGCTGCCCGAGGTGCGCCGCTACGTTGATCGGGGTCTTGTCAAGAAATTTCATGGCGCGTCGAACCAGAGAAAGACACAACTTTCCTGGGTGATCCCATGTTCAACTCTTCGCTCAAACGCCGCATTGCCGAACTCGAAGCCGAGCTGGCCGAACATCGGCAGGTCAGCAACGCCTTCCATCAGGATTCGTTGCATTTGCTGCTGGACGCCCAGGGAAGGATCGAGGGTTTCAACGAGAATTTCGCGCTTTGCCTAGGTTACGCGCCTGGCTGCCTGGCCGGCCGGAATCTCGACGACATCATTCCCGACTACGTGAAGTGCCTGGATTGCTACCGGGACCTCAAGCGCAGTTTCAGCGAGGGGCGCCAGATCAGCGGCATCTACCGCCTGCTGCGCGGCACCGGCGGCGTGGCTTGGCTCTATGCGATCTGGACCCCGGTCCGCGATGCCCAGGGCCAGGTCCGGCAGATCCGCTGCTACGCCTACGACCGTACCGAACAGGTGGAAACCTCCACCGAGCATTCGGGCATCATCAATGCGCTGCTGAGATCCACCGCGGTCATCGAATTCAACCTGGCCGGCGAGGTACTCACCGCCAACGAGAGATTCCTGCAGGGCATGGGCTACTCCTTGGCGCAAATCGTCGGCAAGCACCATCGGCTGTTCTGCACCCGCGAAGAGGCCGAGTCCGGCGACTATCGTGCCTTCTGGGAGCGATTGAACCGTGGTGACTACGTGGCCGGCCGCTTCAAGCGGATCGACAGCCAGGGCCGCACCGTCTGGCTGGAAGCCTCCTACAATCCGGTCCTCGATACCCGTGGTGAGCTGTACAAGGTGATCAAGTTCGCCACCGTCATCACCGAGCAGGTGGAGCAGGAACTGGCTGTGGCCGAGGCTGCCCGCGTCGCCTTCGACATCTCCCAGACCACCGATGAAAGCGCTCGCCAGGGTGCGGCGGTGGTGCAGGACACGGTGGCGGTGATGACCCGCATCGCCGACGAGATCCAGGTCGCCGCCAACGGCATCGAGGACCTCGGCAAGCAGTCGCTGGTGATCAGCGCCATCGTCAAGACCATCAGCGGCATCGCCGAGCAGACCAATCTGCTGGCACTCAACGCGGCCATCGAGGCCGCCCGGGCCGGCGAGCAGGGGCGTGGCTTCGCCGTGGTGGCGGACGAGGTCCGCCAACTGGCCGGTCGCACCAGCAAGGCCACCGAGGAGATCGTCGGGGTGGTACAGCAGAACCAGCAGCTGGCGCAGACCGCGGTCAGCAACATGGCGGCCAGCCGGCAGCAGGCGGAGCAGGGGCTGCAGCTGGCCAGCAACGCCGGTGTACGTATCACCGAGATCCAGGACGGCGCCCGCCAGGTGGTGGGCGCGGTCAGCCAGTTCGCGCGGCGGCTGAGCTAGCGCTCGGCGCCCCAGCCCGCCGCGCTGTACCACTGGTAGCCCTGCGCCGTGAGTTCCAGCCAGCGACCCTGGTGGATGACTAGGCGGGTGGCTTCCTCGGCGCTGGCGAGGCCGGTCGCCACCAGCAGGCTGCGGATCAGGGCGCCGTGGCCGACCAGCAGGGTGGGACCCTCGAGCCCTTCCAGCAGTGGGCGCACGCGCTCTGCGGCATCCGCGTAGCTTTCGCCATTCGGGACGCGGAAGGTGAAGGGCTCGCGGAGGCGCTGGGCGTGCTGTTCGGGATAGCGTTGGGCGATGGTGGGCATGTCCAGCCCCTCCCAGTCGCCGAAGGCCTTCTCCGCCAGCCGCGCATCGGTACCCCGGCTGCGTGGGCTGCCGGGGCATTGCGCGAGGATCAGTTCCAGGGTAGCGCTCGCGCGCTGCAGCGGACTGCTCAGGCAGGCGAAGGTGGTGATGTCATACCGCTCGCGCAAGGCGAGACCCAGGGCCTGGCCCTGCGCTCGACCGCGGGCGTTCAGTGGAATGTCCTGGCGACCCTGCAGGCGGCCGCTGGCGTTCCAGTCGGTTTCGCCGTGACGGATCACCAGCAAGGGGTTTGGTAACAGCACAGATATCAATCCAGGGCGGTGGGAAGGGTGAGGATGAAGCGCTGGCGTCCGTCCTCGCTGCGTGCGACCAGGGCACCCCCGTGACCGCGTACGACTTCCTGGGCGAGATAGAGCCCGAGAGCGAGAGATGGCGGCTGGCCCGGCTTGGCGGGCGTCAGCGCCGGCTGAAATAGCTGGGTGAGGGCGGCAGGATCCAGCGCAGGGCCGCTGCTCTCCACCTCCAGCTGATAGGTACGCTCGTCCAACTGGCCGCGCAGGGTGATGCGGCCACCCGGCGCGCTCTGCGCGGCCGCCTGTTCCAGCACGGCGCGCAGCGCCTGCAGCAGGCGTGGCAAGTCGAGGCGCAGAGCGGCGGGCAGGGGTGGCAGTTCGTGCAGGAAGGCGCGGTCGGGAAACCCAGCCTGCAGTGTCTCGAGCAGGGCGGCAAGTCGCTCGTTCACCTCGGCAACCAGCGCTCTTTTCAACGGCAGGCCCGCACCCAGGTGCGCGCGAACGAAGTCGGCCGCGGCCGCGCTACGGTGGGCCAGCCGCCGTGCCTCGGCCTGCCAGCGTTTCGCGTCCTGGGCGTCCGCGGGGATGGCCTGGGTCGCCAGGGCCTGCAACGGGCGCTGCAAGTCCTGTTCAAAGAGGACCAGCAGTTGCTCGCGCAGGGTCGCCAGGTCGACGCTGCCACGCGGGCCGGCCGTCTCGTCGCGGCGCTGTTCTTCCCGGGCGATCAACTCCCCCAGCAGCCGGGCGAAGCCTTCCAGGGTATCGACTATCGCCCGTTGCTCCAGTCGGGGCGCGGCGTGGCGGTCGAAGGCGCAGAGGGTGCCGAAGAAGGTGCCATTGGGGCGGAACACCGGGACCGACAGATAGCTCTTCCAGCCATAGAGGCCCGGTGCCGGGTGGTCGCAGTAGGTGGGGTTCTGCTCGACGTCGCTGATCACCACCGAATCGTGGGACGAGCGGACGTGGTTGCACAGGGTGGATTCGAGATCCAGTTCGACGCCGGGCTGGAGGCCATAGGCGATGCGATCTTCCACCGCGCAGGCGACCCAGCGCTGCTCGGTGACCTCGGCGACGGTCGCGACGTTCAGGCCGCTGACATCACAGACGACCTTCAGGAGTGCGGCGACGGATTCCAGGGACGCCAGCAGCTCGATGCTTTCGACGGCGCTGGAAGGATGGCTGGGCATGGACAGGGCTCTTCGATGGACACGGCTTGAACGCTAGGCCAAGAGGCGCAGAAGGGCAACTCCAGCACTGCGCCTGGCGACCGGCTGGGCGCGCGTCAACCGATCAGATCGGTCGCGTAGGCCAGCACCGTGAGGCATAGCAGGACCAACAGCAGGTTGGCCGGGGTGATGCTTTTCATCAGTGACATCCTCTCACGCAAGGGCTTTTCCGTGGCCAGGTACACCTGAAAACGCCGCGCTGGCGCCAGGGACCCCGTGGGGTGGAGCGGGTGGATTCATCTCTGCGTCTCTATACTGCTGACAAGGGACAGGAGTCGGAACGCCACTGTCGCCGTTCGTTCAGCGCTTGCCAGGGCAGCTGCGACGTCTGGTCGAAGCGAAGGCGCGAGCGGTGTGCGGTTGCCAAGCGTGACGCGACCCGGTAGCGTGGCGCCCATGCGAACCTTCCTCTGCCCCATCAGCGCCTATTACTCCTACCCGACTCATCGCGGGTGGTAGGTAGTGCTCTGCATGACCGAACCGCCTAGGGCGGCTCGGTCAAGGCAACTTCTCCTGGTCTCCCTGGCACCGTCCAGCCACAGGAGACTCCATGGACAGTACCACCCAAGACCTGCTCGCCACCCTCGAAGCCCGCGGTTTCGTCCACCAGGCCACTGACCGTGACGGCCTCGCGCGCGCCTTCGCCGCCGGCCCGGTGACCGGTTATCTCGGTTTCGATGCCACCGCCGACAGCCTGCACGTTGGCCACCTGCAGGGCCTGATGCTGATGCGCTGGCTGCAGCGCGCCGGCCATCCCATCCTGCTGCTGATCGGCGGCGCCACCACTCGCATCGGCGACCCGAGCTTTCGCGACAGCAGCCGGCCGGTGCTGACCCAGGGCCAAATCGCCCTGAACATGGCTGGCATCGCCAAGGCCTTCCATCGCTACCTGGAAGTGGGCGACCACCATGGCCGCGCCCAGGTGGTGGACAACGCCGAATGGCTCGACGGCCTCGGCTACCTGGACTTCCTCGGCGCCGTCGGCCGACACTTTTCCATCAATCGGTTGCTGACCTTCGACGCCATCCGGAATCGCCTCGACCGCGAGCATTCGCTGTCCTTCGAGGAATTCGGCTACACCCTGCTGCAGGCCTACGACTTCGTCGAGCTGTCGCGGCGCTATGGCTGCACCCTGCAACTGGGCGGTGCCGACCAGTGGGCCAACATCATCAATGGCGTGGAGCTTTCGCGCCGCCAGGGTGGTCCGCAACTCTATGGCCTGACCATGCCGCTGCTGGCCACCCGCGACGGACGCAAGATGGGCAAGTCGGCCCAGGGTGCGGTCTGGCTCAACGAGGAGCGGCTGCCGGCCTTCGATTTCTGGCAATTCTGGCGCAATTGCGACGATGCCGACGTCGGACGTTTCCTGGCGCTGTTCACCGAGCTACCACTGGACGAGGTACGGCGGCTCGGCGCCCTCGGCGGGGCGGAGATCAACCTGGCCAAGACGGTACTGGCCAACGAAGCGACCCGACTGGCCCATGGCGAGGCCGCCCAGCGCGAAGCCGAGGCGGCCGCCGCCGAGGTGTTCGCCGAACGCGACGGCAGCGGCCAGTTGCCGGAACTCGCCGTGAGCCGCGCCCGGTTGGTGGCGGGTGTCAGTCTCGTCGAACTCCTGGTGGACAGTGGTCTACAGCCCTCGCGCAGTGCGGTGCGGCGGTTGGCGGAAGGTGGCGGTCTGCGGTTGGACGAAGAGCTGGTAGTGGATCCCGACGGCCAGCTGACGCTGGCGGATGCCGGCCGACGCGTGAGTCTGGGTAAGAAGAGACACCTGCGCCTCGCGCTGGTGGACTGAGGAGAACGCCATGAATCTCTGTGTGATTGGCGCCTCGCGCGGCATCGGCCTGGGGCTGGTGGAAAGCTATCTGGCGCGGGGTGCCCGGGTGCTGGCGGTGGTGCGCAAGCCCAGCGCGGCGCTGGACCACCTGGCCCTGGGCGCCGCCGGACGGCTGCGGGTGGTGCTTGGGGATCTGCGTGATCCGGAGCTGGGCACGCGCCTGCGAGGGGAGCTGCAGGATGAGCCGCTGGATCGGCTGATCGTCAATGCCGGCATCCTGGGGCCCGCCGAAGACGCATGCGCGAGGGCGACCGCCGTCGAGCTGGGCGAGCTGTTCCTGACCAACGCCGTCGCGCCGCTGCGGGTGCTGGACGCCCTGGCATCCCAGCTGGCGACCAAGGGCGTCGTAGCCTGCCTGAGTTCGCAGATGGGCAGCGTCAGCCTGGCGCGGGCCGCCGAGATGCCCCTCTACGGCGCCAGCAAGGCAGCACTGAACAGCTTGCTGCAGAGCTGGGTAGCCCGCCGGCAACCCCCTTGCGCGGTACTGGCGCTGCACCCTGGC
>CAUQPA010000269.1:0-6089 GCA_963519325.1 uncultured Pseudomonas sp.
GGCGCGCAGCCGTCCGGTTTTTATGATTTTCAGGTAGCCTTTGGCCATGCAAGCAGCAAACAGCCATTGCCCGGAAGGCTACCTGAAACGAAACCCGATGCTTGAGTTGGCCTTGCCCGGATATTCCGCTCCGTTTGCTTCCCGCATTTTCAGGTAGCCTTTGCCGCCGTCTTGGCGATTGCCAGCGGCTTGAGAGGCTACCTGAAAAGTAGCGGCGCGGCTTAAGCCAGGCAAACAAACTTTACCTTCGCCTGCCGTTTTTTTTGTAAAAGCCGACCGTGCCGTTATCTGGCGGCCGTTTATTGACCTGGGTCAAGCTATTCTTGTTTCAGGGTATTTTTCTACCGAATCTAGGCTTTTCTGTCTAAAACACGGCAAAATTAGCTCCTTCCGCTTGAAAATTTAACGTAATGATTTCCACAAATATGTTAAGCTTATGCCGTTTGGTAGTGAAGACGTTTGCGCCTTCGGCGCGGCGTTCGATTGCCGGATGGGGGCTGCTGAAGTTGGGCAGTACGGCCTGGCCGGGCAGCCGTTTTATGTTTGTTGAATCGGAGTGTTGTTATCATGAACAAACTCAAAAGCTTCCTGATATGGGGCGTTGTGGTGTTGGCCGGCTTGGCCGCCTTTACCACTTTGGCTATCCATCGCGGTGAGCAGGTCAGTGCGGTGTGGATGGTGATTGCTGCCGTCTCCGTATATGCCATTGCCTACCGCTTTTATAGCCTCTACATTGCCAAAAACGTAATGCAGCTCGATCCCAACCGGCTCACGCCGGCCGAGCGCCATAACGATGGCTTGGACTATGTGCCGACGCACAAAGGCGTGCTGTTCGGCCATCATTTTGCCGCCATCGCCGGCGCCGGCCCGTTGGTAGGCCCGGTATTGGCCGCGCAAATGGGTTATCTGCCCGGCACGCTGTGGATTATCTTCGGCGTGGTGTTTGCCGGTGCGGTTCAGGACGCGATGGTATTGTTCGTGTCTATGCGCCGTGACGGCAAATCCTTGGGCGATATCGTGAAACAAGAGCTGGGCACCGTGGCCGGTGTGATCGCCTCCATCGGTATTTTGATGATCATGGTGATCATCATGGCCGTGCTGGCGCTGATTGTGGTGAAAGCACTGGTTCACAGCCCTTGGGGTACGTTCACCATCGCCGTTACCATCCCGATTGCTCTGTTCATGGGCATCTACACCCGCTATATCCGTCCGGGCAAAATCGGCGAGATTTCCATCGTCGGCTTTATCCTGCTGGTGTTGGCGATCGTGTACGGTAAAAACGTGGCTGAAAGTTCCTTCGGTCATTTCTTCGATTTGGAAGGCCTGTCTATCGCCTGGGCAGTGATGATCTACGGTTTCATCGCTTCCGTGCTGCCGGTATGGCTGCTGCTCACCCCGCGCGACTACCTCTCCACCTTCCTGAAAATCGGTACCATCATCGCCTTGGCCTTGGGCATCGTCATCGTTAGCCCGCCGCTGCTCATGCACGCCGTTACCCGTTTCACCGACGGTAGCGGCCCGGTATTCTCAGGCCACCTGTTCCCCTTCCTGTTCATCACCATCGCCTGTGGCGCGGTGTCCGGCTTCCATGCGCTGATCAGTTCGGGCACCACGCCCAAGCTGATCGCCAAGGAGACCCACGCCCGCTACATCGGCTATGGCGCCATGCTGATGGAGTCCTTCGTCGCCATCATGGCCATGGTCGCCGCCTCGGTGATCGAGCCGGGCGTCTACTTCGCCATGAACAGCCCGGCCGCCGTGGTCGGTGCCGACGTGGTCTCGGTGGCCGCCAAGATCAGCACCTGGGGCTTCGTGGTGACGCCCGAGATGCTGCAGGCCACCGCCACCGAGATCGGCGAGCACACCATCCTGGCCCGTGCCGGGGGGGCGCCGACCCTGGCGGTGGGCATCGCCCAGATCATGCACAACGTGCTGCCGGGCGAGAACACCATGGCCTTCTGGTACCACTTCGCCATCCTGTTCGAGGCGCTGTTCATCCTCACCGCGGTGGACGCCGGCACCCGCGCCGGGCGCTTCATGCTGCAGGACCTGCTGGGCAGCTTCGTCCCGGCGCTCAAGAAAACCGACTCCTGGACCGCCAACGTCATCGGTACCGCCGGTTGCGTCGCCCTCTGGGGCTGGCTGCTCTACCAGGGCGTGGTCGATCCGCTGGGTGGCATCAACACCCTCTGGCCGCTGTTCGGCATCTCCAACCAGATGCTCGCCGGTATCGCCCTGATGCTGGGCTCGGTGGTGCTGATCAAGATGAAGCGCCAGCGCTATGTCTGGGTCACCCTGGTGCCGGCCGTCTGGCTGCTGATCTGCACCACCACCGCCAGCCTGATCAAGCTGTTCGATAGCAATCCGGCGGTCGGCTTCCTCGCCCTGGCCAAGAAGTACAACACCGCCCTGGCCCAAGGCCAGGTGATCGCGCCGGCCAAGAGCCTGGAGCAGATGCAGCACATCGTCTTCAACGCCTACACCAACGCCACCCTGTCGGTGCTGTTCCTGGTGGTGGTGATGAGTATCCTGTTCTTTTCCATCAAGGTCGGTCGCGCCGCCCTGGCCAAGCCCGAGCGCAGCGATCGCGAGACCCCCTTCCAGCCGGCGGCGGGCGTCTAAGGAGAACCCTCATGTTCAATGACCTGGGACGCATGGGCAAATACCTCGGGCAGGCCGCCAAGATGCTGGTGGGCATGCCCGACTACGACACCTACGTCGAGCACATGCGCGGCAAGCATCCGGATCAACCGGTGATGAGCTACGAGGCCTTCTTCCGCGAGCGCCAGGAAGCGCGTTACGGTGGCGGCAAATCGGGCGCCATCCGCTGCTGCTGACCCAGGATCGCTTCAAGGCCGGGCTCCATGCCGGGCCTCTTTCTGTCTGGAGTTTTCCATGAACGAACCCATTCCCGTCACCGTTCTGACCGGCTTCCTCGGCGCCGGCAAGACCACTCTGCTCAGGCACATCCTGCAGGCCGAGCATGGCCTGAAGATCGCCGTGATCGAAAACGAATTCAGCGCCCTGGACGTCGACGGCGAACTGCTCGAAGACGCTGGCGCCGTGCAGCTGATGAAGGTCGCCAATGGCTGCGTCTGCTGCACCGGCAGCAAGGATCTCGCCTACGCCCTGACGGTGCTGCTGGAGCGCCTGGACAGCGGTGAGCTGGACTTCGAGCGCCTGGTGGTGGAGTGCACCGGCCTGGCCGATCCCGGCCCGGTGGCCCAGACCTTCTTTACCGACGACCTCCTGCGCGAACGCTATCTGCTCGACGGGGTGCTGACCCTGGTGGACGCCGTCCATGCCAGCGAGCAGCTGAGCGATCCGCTGCTGCAGGCGCAGATCGGGTTCGCCGATCGCCTGCTGCTGACCAAGCTCGACCTGGCCGAGCCGGCCGCCGTCGAAGCGCTGGAAAATCGCCTGCAACGCATCAACCGCCGCGCCCCCATCCGTCATGTCGACCATGGGCGCATCGAGCTGGCCGAATTGCTGGATATCCGCGGCTTCAACCTGCACGACGAGGACCTGGCAGCGCCGACCCTGTTCCGCCCGCTACGGCCGGTCGCGGAGGCGGTCAGCCTCACCGAACGCATCCAGTCCATCGCCATCCGCGAGCCGCGCCCCTTCGACCAGGCCAAGATCAGCGGCGTGATGGAGATGCTGCTCGATACCCTCGGCTGCGACCTGCTGCGCTACAAGGGGCTGCTCAACATCGCCGGCGAGGATCGCCGCCTGCTGTTCCAGGGCGTGCAACAGATCTATGCCGCCGACTGGGAGCGCGACTGGCTGCCGGACGAGGCGCGCGAAAGTCGCGTGGTGCTGATCGGCATGGACCTGCCGGAAGAGCGCATCCGCGCCGCCTTCGAGCGGGCGGTGGCACGCGCCTGAGGCGGGCTGGATATCCAGCAACGTATTCCGGGACGGGCAGGAATACTCAGGGCGGCCAGGCGGACAACTGCAGGCTGCCTTCGACAAGGGCTTCAGGCGGCGCCCCAGCGCAGTGCCTGCCCCGTTAATGCGGTGTTAAGGGCTACCAGGTTAATAACGCCGGACGGGGCATAAGGCCACGGAACGAAGTATCCCTCACCGAGGACTCTCTGCATGCTGCTGCTATGGCAAGCCTTGGCCACCGGTGGCCTGATGATGCCGGGCTCGTTGCTGGTCGAGCTCTGGTTGCCGCACCAGGAGACGCGCGCGCGACGCTGGTGGCGACGGGTTGCCTATTCCTGTCTAGGCGGTCTGGCCGGCATCGCCGGGCGGCTGTTAGTGGGCTGGTCCTAGGCCGTTGAAGGAAAAACTCGCGCCCCAACCGCGTTTTTTGCCCTAGGCGTCGCTGTCCGCAGCAGGCGCCTTGGGCGCTGCGCGGCTGGCCAGGCGTTCCAGGGCTGCCTTGAGCCCTGGGTCGCGGATACCGGCAGCCACTTCCCTGAGACTCTCGGCGCCCACCTGGCTGACCTGGCGCGGCGGTCTGGGTCGGGTGGCGACGCCCGGGCTGGGCTGCATCTTGAATTGCAGACGCAGGAGGCCGGCGAATTCCGGCGCCTGTTGCAACAGCCGCAGCAGGCGGCGTTGCTGGTAGCGCAGCCGCGTCGCCCAGTGGGCGTCGTTGACCACCAGCAGCAGGGTGCCGTCGCGCCAGCTGGCGACCCGGCAGTGCGGGCGGGCGGCCGGCTGCAGCTGCTCTTCCAGCAACTGCTGCAGCCGACCCAGGCGTTCGGCCTCGCGAAACAGCCCCTTGAGCGGCTTGGCCTGGCGCAGCAGGGCAGCGGGAGCGACGGCGGGGAGCGGGCGAAAGGCCATGCGCAGGACTCGCGATGGGCGGAGGGGAGGCGCCGATGGTAACAGATCGCTCTGGCGTCCTGGCGGCCGGTACCCCCGTCGTTCTTTCCTCATCGGCATTTCCGAGTAGAATGCCCGATTACCATTGCGGGACACCGCGGGTTTCAACCCCCGCGCCCAGGCGTCTGGTCAGGCTCTGCAGAGGCCTTGCCGCCCGTTTCGCGCCCCTCATTCCAGCGGAAGAATTCCAGTCGATATGTTTGCGCCTTTGTTGAAGAAATTCTTTGGAAGCAAGAACGAACGAGATGTCAAACGCCTAGGCAAGGTCGTCACGGCCACCAATGCGTTGGAGTCCCAGATTGCCTCCTTGAGCGACGAGCAACTGCGCGCCAAGACCGAGGAATTCAAGCAGCGCGTGGCCAAGGGCGAGTCCCTCGACGTGCTGATGCCCGAAGCCTTCGCGGTGGTCCGCGAGGCCGGCAAGCGGGTCATGGGCATGCGCCACTTCGATGTCCAGCTGATCGGCGGCGCCGCGCTGCACGAAGGCAAGATCGCCGAGATGCGTACCGGCGAGGGCAAGACCCTGGTGGGCACCCTGCCGGTCTACCTCAATGCGCTGTCCGGCAAGGGCGTGCACGTGGTCACGGTGAACGACTACCTGGCCCGCCGCGACGCCAACTGGATGCGGCCGCTGTACGAATTCCTCGGCCTGTCGGTGGGCATCATCCTGCCGTTCCAGCCGCCGGAAGAGAAACGCGCCGCCTATGCCTCGGACATCACCTACGGCACCAACAACGAATTCGGCTTCGACTACCTGCGCGACAACATGGCCTTCAGCATGGCCGAGAAGTACCAGCGCGAGCTGAATTTCGCGGTGGTCGACGAGGTGGACTCCATCCTCATCGACGAAGCCCGGACCCCGCTGATCATCTCCGGCCAGGCCGAGGACAGCTCCGAGCTGTACCAGAAGATCAACCTGCTGATCCCGCGCCTGCAACGGCACATCGAGGAAGAGGAAGGCAATCCCACCCAGGTCGGTCACTACACCATCGATGAGAAGACCCGCCAGGTGGAGATCACCGAGCTGGGTCACCAGTTCATCGAGGAGATGCTCACCGACACCGGCCTGCTGGCCGAGGGCGAGAGCCTCTATTCGGCGCACAACCTGGGCCTCCTGACCCACGTGTTCGCCGGCCTGCGTGCCCACACCCTGTTCCACCGCAACGTCGAGTACATCGTCCAGCAGGACCAGGTGCTGCTGATCGACGAGCACACCGGCCGGACCATGCCGGGCCGGCGCCTGTCCGAAG
>CAUQPA010000270.1:0-6087 GCA_963519325.1 uncultured Pseudomonas sp.
CAGTGCTCGGGCAACTCGGCGCGCAGGCGCTGCAGCAACTGCGCCTTGTCCGGGCGGGGCAAGGCGCCGTCGAGACGTTCATCGTAGACCAGGCTCATCGGGTAACCGCCATTGTTGTTGTTCTGGCTGAAGAGACCTGGTTGTACCCCGACTGCTGCCGGTGCGTCCATCGCCCAGGGCACTGGTCATACCAGTTTTTGCAGCCTCTTCGACCAAAGGACTAGGCCGCGGCATGAGGCTTGACGGCCACTTCAGCCAGTGGCTCACTAGCCTGAAGTCTCGTGGTCATACCAGCAGGAAGCCGCCATGTCCGTCGCCACCGCCCGCCTTCCCGTCGCCGAGAACGTCAGCCAGCAGATCGAACGCCTGGTGGTGGACGGGGTGCTCAAGGTCGGCCAGCCGTTGCCCTCCGAACGCCGCCTGTGCGACAAGCTCGGGGTCTCCCGCACCGCCCTGCGCGAGGGCCTGGGCCTGCTGCGCGCCCGCGGCATCATCGAGACGCGCCACGGCCAGGGCAGCTTCGTCGCCCGCCTGGCCGCACCGGCGGCGGAGAATCCCCTGCTGCACCTGTTCAGCAGCCAGCCACGCACCCTCTACGACCTGCTGGAAGTGCGCGCCCTGCTGGAAGGCGAGGCGGCGCGCCTGGCCGCGCTGCGTGCCACTACCGCCGACCTGGTGCTGATCGGCCGGCGCTACGAGGAGCTCTGCGCCGCTGCCCAGGACCTGGCCAATCTGTCCGCAGAAGCCCACGCCCGCCTAGACCATGCCTTCCACTTGGCGATCAGCGAGGCCTCGCATAACCCGGTGCTGGTGCACACCCTGCAATCGCTCAACGAGCTGCTGCTGGGGTCGGTGTTCGCCTGCATCGCCAACCTCTACCATCGCCCGCCGCAGCGCCAGGAGATCGATGCCCAGCACGCCCGCCTCTATGCGGCCGTGAGCCAGCGCCTGCCCGACGAGGCCCACGCCGCCGCCCGCGAGCACATCCACAGCGTTCGCGACAGCCTGCGCGAGATCGAGCAGGAGGAGCAGCGCCTGGTGCGGGCGACCATGCGTCTGGAGGGCTGGACCTAGCGGCGCAGCCCCTGCGGCGGTGGCCCGCGCCAGAGCGCCTGGCGGGCCGCACGTCCGACGACCTGCTCCGCCGGCGGACGCAACATCTTGCAACTGCCCTGCCCCGCCCCCATGCTTAGGCGACCTTTTTCCAGTTCCCGGCCCTAATGGACCCTTCCACCAGTTTTTCCTCGACGTTGATCACCGATCTCGGCCTCGTGTTCTTCGCTTTCTTCCTCGTGCTGCTCAACGGCTTCTTCGTCGCCGCCGAGTTCGCCATGGTCAAGCTGCGCGCCACCCGCGTGGAGGCCATCGCCAAGAAGCACGGCTGGCGCGGGCGCATCCTCAAGAAGGTGCACCACCAGCTCGACGCCTACCTGTCCGCCTGCCAGCTCGGCATCACCCTGGCCTCCCTGGGCCTGGGCTGGGTCGGTGAGCCGGCCTTCGCCGAACTGCTCGAACCCCTGCTCACCGCCGTCGGCGTCAGCAGCCCCGAGGTGATCCACGGCATCGCCTTCTTCACGGCCTTCTTCATCATCTCCTACCTGCACATCGTGGTCGGCGAGCTGGCGCCCAAGTCCTGGGCCATCCGCAAGCCCGACCTGCTGTCGCTGTGGACGGCGGTGCCGCTGTATCTCTTCTACTGGCTGATGTACCCGGCCATCTGGCTGCTCAACGCCAGCGCCAACGGCATCCTGCGCATCGCCGGCCAGGGCGAGCCGGGCGCCCACCACGAGCACCACTACAGCCGCGACGAACTCAAGCTGATCCTGCACTCCAACCGCGCCACCGATCCGGACAGCCGGGTGCTGGCCTCGGCCGTGGAGCTGGGCGAACTGGAAGTGGTGGACTGGGCCAATTCCCGCGAAGACCTCATCTACCTGGACAGCAAGGCCAGCCTGGACGAGATCCTCACCCAGATCCGCCGCTCCAAGTACAGCCGCTACCCGGTCTACGACGAAGAGAGCGAGACCTTCACCGGGGTGCTGCACATCAAGGACCTGCTGCTGGCCATCGCCGGCCTGGACAGCGAAGCCGCCTCCTTCGACCTCGACGACCTGGTGCATCCGCTGGAGCGGGTGACCAAGCACATGCCGCTGTCCGAGCTGCTGGAGCAGTTCCGCCGCGGCGGCGCGCACTTCGTGCTGGTGGAGGAAGCCGACCACAAGGTGATCGGCTTCCTGACCATGGAGGACGTGCTCGAGGTACTGGTGGGCGACATCCAGGACGAGCACCGCAAGACCGAGCGCGGCGTGGTCGCCTACCAGCCGGGCAAGCTGCTGGTGCGGGGCGACACCCCGCTGTTCAAGGTCGAGCGGCTGCTAGGCATTGATCTGGACCACGTCGAGGCCGAGACCCTGGCCGGCCTGATCTACGACAGCCTGAAGCGCGTCCCGGAAGAGGAGACGGTGCTGGAGGCCGAGGGCCTGCGCATCATCGTCAAGAAGATGAAGGGGCCGAAGATCGTGCTGGCCAAGGTCATCAAGCTGGACCCCAGGGACGCCCGCCGGCGCCAGCCGGAAGAGCGTTGACCGGGCGCGGCCTCAGCCGCGTCCGCTCCATAGCCCCGGCAGGCCATCGCTCAGGCAGACCCGGTTGCGCCCCGCGCGCTTGGCCGCGTAGAGCGCCCGGTCGGCGTCCTCCAGCAGGCCCAGGCCATGTTCGAGGTTACTTGGCACGGCCACCGCCACGCCGATGCTGACGGTCGGCCGCAACAGTCCCTGCTCGCTCTGCAACTCCAGCTCGGCCACCTCCTGGCGGATCCGTTCCGCCAGCGCCTGGGCCGCCAGCAGGTCGCTGCCCGGCAGGGCGATGACGAATTCCTCGCCGCCGTAGCGCGCCGCCACCTCCCCCGCGCGCTGGGCATGCCGCCGCAGCAACTCAGCCACGCACCTCAGGCATTCGTCGCCCAGGGTATGGCCATGGGTATCGTTGACCGTCTTGAAGTGATCGACGTCCACCAGCAGCACCGCCAGCGGCACCTCGGCCCGGGTGGCACGCCGGATCTCCTGCTGGAAGACGCGCTCGAAGTGGCGGCGATTGCTGAGGCCGGTCAAGGGATCGGTCTGGCTCTGGTGCAGCAGCTCGCGGTTCAGTCGCTCCAGCGCGGCCTTGGCCTGCTGCAGTTCCACGGTGCGCAGCGCTACCCGCAGTTCCAGCTCGACGAAGGAGGCTTCCCGCTCCCGCGCCAGGGCACTGGAGGCTTCCAGCGCCTGGCGCTGCGCCTCGATCCGTTCGCGCCGCTGCCGGCTGAGGCCTTCGGTGAGGCCGAAGGAGAGCATCAGGAAGCCCAGGACGAAGCCGAGCATCTGGCCGTGGAAGGCCGGGCTGCCCGGGGACAGCCAGCCGGCGACCGCCAGCAACTGCACCAGGCTGCCCAGCAGCAGCAGGCCCCAGGCCACGCTGAACCACCGGGCCATGCGACTGCCGCGCAGCGCCAGATCGGTGGAGGTAACCAGCAGGACCAGGCAACTCAGCGCCATCATGCCGAGCAACCCCAGTAAACTCAGCAGATGCTGCCACGCCCGCCCGATGACCAGGTTCAGGCTCCAGTAGCCGATCAACAGGCGATTGCCGAGGTCGATCCAGGGCTCGCTGCGGTAAAGACTGAGCAGGTAGCGGACGAACAGCCCCGCGCTGAGGAAGCACAGCGCAGCGAAGGCCACGTGGGCGCGCAGGGCGAAGGCCGGGCTGTCCGGCCAGAGCAGCCAGCCCCCATAGCCGGTGGTCACCGCCTGGTAACCGATGACGCTCAGCAGATAGAGGGCGTACCAGCCGAAGCCCGAGCGCCGGCCGAAGCTCCACAGGCTCAGGGTCAGCAGCAGGATGGTGAACAGGCAGCCGAAGAAGCCGCCGATCAGCCAGGCATCCCGCTGCGCCTGGACCAGATAGGTGGCAGGCGTCATCAGCCGCAGGGGCAGCACGAAGCTCTCGCGGGAGTCCAGCCGCAGATAGACCTCCTCCTCCGCTCCGGCGGCGGGTGCCAGGGCGAACATCAGCTGACGCCCGGGCAGCGCCCGCTGTGCCACCGGCAGCGCCAGGCCGCTCTGTTGCAGGGGCCCCCAGGTACCATCGGCGCTGCGCGTGCGCAGGTCGAGGTTATCCAGCACCGGCCACCGGGGAATCAGCCACCAGGCCTGGTCGCCGCGACCCTGGACGCGAAAGCGCAGCCAGAGCCCCTGGCGCCCATCGTGGAGCAGCGTTTCCAGGACGCCGGGAGTGTGCCAACCCTGGTCCGCATCGCGCGGCCGGGCGGCGGCCTCGGCGAAACTCAAGCTGGCCGGCGCCTTGAGGATCTCCAGTACCGGCCGCGGATCGTAGGTGTGGGTCGGATCCTCGAGCTGCAGCGCCTGTGCCCGGCAGTCGAGGGCGACCAGCACCAGTACCAGCAGGCAGAACAGCCGGTTACGCCCACAGGCGCGCAAGGCGGCTAAGAGTCCATTCATGGGACGGCATCCACGGCCTGGAGAGAGGGGTAGGCAGCTGAGGAACCAGCGGGCTAGACGAGACGACAGGTGATAGCATAACGCCACCCGCCCCATCCCTGGCAATGGCTTTCTGACCGCGACAAGGCGTGCGGTCGCCGACCGGATAGGCGGCGACACTGCAGCGGCGAAGCGGTCGGCTCAGGACTCAGCGGTCGCGCAGCGCCATGTTGGGCAGTGCCGCCAGCGGACGGGCGAAGCGGAAGGGAATGGACACCATTTCGCCCCCCTCGTGGGCCTGCACCACGAAGTGCAGATGGGGGCCAGTGCTGCGCCCGGTATTGCCCGATTCCGCCAGCGGTGTGCCCACTTCCACGCGCTCGCCGGGGCGGACCTTCACCGAGCCGCGGCGCAGGTGCAGGTAGGCGCTCTGGCTACCGTCCTCGTGGGCGATGCGCACAAAGTTGCCGGAAGGATTGGGACCGTGGCCGAACTGGCCGTTCTCCACGTCGACCACGGTACCGGCCCGCGCGGCGCTGATCGGCGTGCCCTCGGGCATGGCGATGTCCACCGCATAGCGGCCCTTGGGCGTGTTGTGGCTGAAGTCGCCACCCGCACCCTGGGTCACGTAGTAGATCCCCTGGCGCCAGGGCCAGGCATAGCCGTAGCCAGCACCGCTGCTGGCACCGTCCGCCATGCTGTCGGCCAACGGCGGCAGGGGGCCGGCCGGCAACTGCGGGCTGTAGCTGAACGCCTGGTCGAAGTGCATGGGGAAGCCCTGCTGGCGCTTGCGGATCACCGCCAGCTGCACGGTGGAGCGCGGCGCCACCACCTGGCGGATCGGTCGTTCGGCACCGGCCACGTTGACGGTACGCTGCAGGCGCAGTTCGACCCGCACGGGCACGTCGAAATCGTTGCGTACCTCGAAGACGCGGCCTTCGCTGGCATTGCGCACCTTGAGCTTGACCTGCCCCTTGCGGGCCGGGCTCTTGGTGGAGGCGTTGGTCAGGGTCGCCGCCTCGGCCGCGGGCAGGGCGACGGGCAAGGCCAGGGCGAGGGTCAGGCAGGAGATCAGGGCGGTCAGGCGTCGGTCCATGGCATAGGGCCACCATGATGGGCAAGGACCGAAACTAACAAAGCCGTGCTGGCTGGGCGATGCCCAAACCGCGGCTTTGTGAAGCCGCTGGCAAAGCGCCGTGCGAATAAAAAAGCGTGGTACTCAAATCCCTGTACCACGCTGCCACCGATCGGACGGTAGTTCAAATTCAAGCCTGACGGTTCAGGCGGGTCAGCCAAGCGGCAGGTGTTCTGTGCGACACTCCCGCAAGAGGCAGGTTTTCGGCGCGTAGAAGGATCACTCCTGGGCGCGCCCGATGCTCCGGCCATAGTGCTGCAGGTTAGGCGCTAGCACCTTGACCCTGCCCAACCGAAACGGACAGCTGTTATGCAGGAACAGACAATAGACCCGTCGCGGAGCGTGGCTGCGGATGCGCCCGTCCCGCCCGCCGGGCCGCTGGTGTCCCAGCTCAATACCTTCGCCCATGGCCAGGTGTGGCCGCCGCATGTGCATGACCAGGCGCACCTGATGTACACGGTCAAGGGCATGCTG
>CAUQPA010000271.1:0-6076 GCA_963519325.1 uncultured Pseudomonas sp.
GTGTTCTTCGGCCCCGACACCTACCGCTATGCCAATGCCCTGGAAGCCCAGCTGCGCCATGACACTGGCGCCATCGGCCGGGCGGTGGACATCGGCAGTGGCGCCGGTCCTGGCGCCATCCTGGTAGCCCTGGCACGGCCCGAGGCCGAGGTGCTGGCGGTGGACATCAATCAACGCGCCCTGGCCCTGACCCGCGTCAACGCCGAGCTGGCCGGGGCCGCCAACGTCAAGGCGTGCTACAGCAATCTGCTGCACGACGTGGATGGCGACTTCGACTTCATCCTGTCCAATCCGCCCTATCTGGTCGACCCGGGCGAGCGCGCCTATCGCCATGGCGGGGGCCCGCTGGGTGCAGGGCTATCGCTGGCGATCCTGGATACCGCGCTGGAGCGGCTGGCGCCGGGTGGCACCCTGTTGCTCTACACCGGGGTCGCCATGGTCGAGGGGCGCGATCCCTTCCTGGCCGAGGTGCAGACGCGCCTGGCGGATAGCACCTTCGCCTGGCGCTATCGCGAACTGGACCCGGATGTCTTCGGCGAAGAGCTGGAGGCCGGCGTCTACGCCCATACCGACCGCATCGCGGCGGTGGTGCTGACGGTGACGCGGCCAGTCTGACCGCAGGCTACACTGGCGGGCGGAACGCTACCGCCCCGTCCGTGCCCAGGAGCCCGCCATGCAACTGCTGCTGAACCAGACCTCGCCCTATGCCCGCGCCGCCCGCGTCACCGCCCTGGAAGCCGGTTTCGGCGCGCGCCTGGAGCTGGTGTGGAGCGACCCCTGGAATGAAGACACGCGACTGCTGGCGGCCAACCCGGCGACCAAGGTGCCCGTGTTGATCACCGACGAGGGCGTCGCCCTCAGCGAAACCCTGCTGATCTGCCTCCATCTGCATCAACTGGCGGGTGGCAGTCCGCTCGCGGCTGACCAGCTGCAACTGGCCGGCCTGGGGCAGGGCCTGATCGACGCCGCCTTCGCCACCGTGATCGGGCGCAAGCATGGCGGCGCGGCGCAGGACGAATCGGTGCTGGGTGCCCGTCGGCTGGCGGCCATCGGTCGCCTGCTGCAGCGACTCGAAGAGACGCCCCTGCTGGATGAAGAGCATCTGGACTTTGGCCACTTCCTGGTCGCCGTCGGCCTGGACTATCTGAGTTTTCGCCTGCCGGAAATCGACTGGTCCGCGAACGTGCGGCTGGTGGCCTTCCACCGGCGCCTCATGGCGCGGCCGAGCTTCAGCGCGACGACCTTCCAGTAAGGCCGCGAAAAGCCCCACGCGGCGACCCCCGCCGGCCGCGTGGGAAAGCGCTAGAGTTCGATCAGGATCTTCAGTTGGGTCCCGCCCTTTTCCAGCAAGGCCTCGAAGCCCTGTTCCACCACCTCGTCCAGGGCGATGTGGCGGGTGACGATCTTCTCCGCCGGTAGCTGCCCGCTGGCGATGAGTGCGGCCACCTGGGGCCACATCAGCGTCGAGTAGCACCAGGAACCGCGCAGGTCGACGTCCTTGTAGGTGAGGGTGAAGCCATCCAGCGCTGGCGGCTTGCCCTGCATCCCCACCTGCACCACCACGCCTTGGCGCCGTACCGCTTCCAGGCATAGCCCCAGCGGCGCCTCGGCGCCCACGCATTCGAAGGCTACGTCCACGCCGACGCCACCGGCGGTGTGGGCGCGCACCTCGCGTAGGACGTCGGTGCTGCCGGGGTTCAGGGTGATAAGGCCGTCCACCAGGCGATGGGCCATTTCCAGGCGGTTGTCATTGAGGTCCACCAGGAAGATGCGGGTCGCTCCGGCGGCGCGGGCGGCCAGCACCTGTAGCTGGCCGATGGGCCCGGCGCCGGCCACCAGCACGCTGTCGCCCGGTTTCACGCCGCCTCTGTGGGTGGCATAGACGGTCACCGCCGTGGGCTCGATCAGCGCCGCATGCTCGGTGCTGAGATTGTCCGGCATGGGAATGGCGTTGTAGTCCTCCACCAGGGAGTATTCGGCCATGCCGCCCCAGGGGTGGGACAGGCCGATGATCGCCAGTTGTTCGCTGAGCTGGTATTGGCCGCGAAGGCCGTAATAGTCGTCCCGCGGCGAGACCATGGGCTGGATGGACACCCGGTCGCCGGGCTTCACCGCCGTCACCTGACTGCCCACGGCTTCCACCACGCCGGAATACTCATGGCCCAGGATCTGCGGCACCTGGCCACCGGTGTAGGCATGGGGAGCGGTGGGGATGAAGATGGGGCCACCGACATATTCGTGCAGGTCGGTGCCGCAGATACCGCAGAACTGGTTCCTGACCAGCACCTGGGTGGGGCCCGGTGCGCCGGGTGGCGGGACGTCTTCCACCCGGATGTCGCGGGCGGCATGGAAACGGGCTGCTTTCATGACGAGGCCCCTCTAGCGTTCGCAACGAGGTAGGAAGGCCTGGATCAGGGCGTTGACCCGGTCGGCGGCTTCCATCTGGACCATGTGGCCCTGGCCGGCCAGGATCTCGACCTGGACCGCCGCGGGCAGGCCTTCGGCATGCTGGGCCGGAATGATGGCGTCGGCCTTGCCCCAGATCAGCAGGGCAGGGATATCCCCGCCCAGGACGTCACGCAGCACCTGGGCCTGGCGACCGTCGGGGAAGAGGTTGCCGGCCAGTTGGTGCAGCGCCGCGTCCACGCCTTCCAGGCGCTTGTACTTGAGCAGGTCTTCCAGCAGCGGCCGGGTGACCAGGCCAGGGTCGCTGAACAGCAGGCTGACCGGGCCCTTGAGCTGGTTGCGGCTGGTGGCGGCGACGAAGCCCGCGAGGTACTCGCCATTGATCTCCGCACCGAGTCCGGCGCTGCCGATCAGCACCAAGCCGGCGACCCGCTGCGGCGCCACCTGCGCCAGGTGCAGCGCCACGGTGCCGCCCATGGAGTGGCCGACCAGCACCGCGCGGGGGATGTCCAGGTGATCGAGCAGCCCCAGCACCGCGGCGCCCAACTCGGCGAGATCGCCCCTGGCCAGGGTCTTGCCGGACTGGCCATGACCCGGCAGGTCCAGGGCGATCACCCGGCGCTCGGCGGCCAGGGCCTCGTGGTTGAACAGCCAGTTGTCCAGGTCACCGGAAAAGCCGTGGATCAACACCAGCGGCAGGCCGCCTTCACCGCGCTCCAGGTAGCGCAGCGGGCGGCCGTCGAGCTCGATGCGCTGGGCCTGGGGACCGGCGTCCGCGGCGTCTTCGCCACCCGGTACGAAGTCTTCCTGGAAGCGGGCGATCACGGCGTCGATCTCGGCGTCGCTGGCTTCGCCTTCCACCACGATGGCCAGCAGGGCGCCCACGGCGAGGGTCTCGTCCTCGCGCGCCAGGCAACGGCGCAGGGTGCCGGAGAAGGGCGCCTCGACGCTGCTGCTGATCTTGTCGGTCTCGACGTCGAGCACCTCATCGCCCTTGGCGATGGGGTCGCCCTCGGCCTTGAGCCAGGCGTTGACCCGGCCCTCGCTCATGGACAGCCCCCACTTGGGCATGGTCAGGGTATGGATCTGGCTCATGCGGCCTGCCTCCCTTGGGTGATCTTGACCACGGCGCGCTCGATCTTGGCCGCGTCGGGGATATAGAGGTCTTCCAGAGCATCGGAGAAGGGCACCGGGGTGTGCGGTGCCGTCACCAGCTGCACCGGGGCACGCAGGTCGTCGAAGGCCTGCTCGGCGAGCAGGGCGGCGATATCGGTGGCCACCGAGCAGCGCGGATTGGCTTCGTCGATGACCACCGCGCGGCCGGTCTTCTCCACGCTTTCCAGGATGCTGTCGCGATCCAGCGGGCTGGTGGTGCGCAGGTCGAGCACCTCGCAGGAGATGCCCTGGCGCGCCAGGTTGGCGGCGGCGTCCATGGCCAGGTGCACCATGCGGCCATAGGTGATGAGGCTGACGTCGTCACCCTCGCGCAGGAAGCTGGCTTCGCCGAAGGGGATGGCGTAGGACTCCTCGGGCACCTCGCCCTGCATGCCATAGAGCAGCTTGTGCTCGCAGAAGATCACCGGGTCGTTGTCGCGGATGGCCTGGATCAGCAGCCCCTTGGCGTCGTAGGGGGTGGCCGGGCAGACCACCTTGAGGCCGGGGATGTGGGTCCACCAGGCGGTCAGCATCTGCGAATGCTGGGCCGCGGCCCGCAGGCCGGCCCCGACCATGGTGCGCAAGACCAGGGGGGTGACCGCCTTGCCGCCGAACATGTAGCGGAATTTGGCCGCCTGGTTGAGGATCTGGTCCAGGCAGCAGCCGGCGAAGTCGACGAACATCAGTTCGCACACTGGTCGGGTGCCGCGGGCGGCGGCCCCCACGGCCGCGCCGACGTAGCCTATCTCCGACAGCGGGGTGTCCAGCACCCGCCCGGGAAACTTGTGGTAGAGACCCTTGGTGACGCCGAGCACGCCGCCCCAGGCGTCCTGCTCGCCGGGCGCTCCGGCGCCGCCGGCGTTGTCCTCGCCCATGAGGAAGACGGTGGGATCGCGGCGCATCTCCTGTTCCAGGGCTTCGTTGATGGCTTGCTGGTAGCTGATCTTTCTGGCCATGGTGGCGCTCCTTGTTGTTTTCCGATCAGGCGTAGGTGACGTAGACGTCGGTGAGCAGGTCTTCCGGGCCGGGCTTGGGATCGGCCTTGGCCTTGCGCACGGCGTCCTCGATGAGCTGTTCCACCTCCTGGTCGATGCTGTCGAGCAGGGCGGGTTGCAGGTGGCCGGCGCGGGTCACCCGCTCGCGGAATTGCAGGAGGCAGTCGCGCTGCTCGCGGGCCTGCTTGACCTCGTCGGGATCGCGATAGGTCTGGGCGTCGCCCTCGAAGTGGCCGAAGTAGCGGGTGAACTTCACCTCGATCAGCGAGGGGCCTTCGCCGGCCCGGGCGCGGGCCACGGCGGCCGCGGCGGCTTCATGGACGGCGAAGAAGTCGAAGCCGTCCACCGTCACCCCGGGCATGCCGAAACCGGCGGCGCGGTCGGCGATGTGGTCGCAGGCCACCGACCAATTCGAGGCGGTGGCCTCGGCGTAGCCGTTGTTCTCGGCGACGAAGATGCACGGCAGGTTCCACACCGAGGCCAGGTTCATGGCCTCGAATACCGCGCCCTCGTTGGAGCCGCCGTCACCGAAGAAGGCCACGGCCACGGCGTCACTGCCCTTGAGCTTGGCGGCCAGGGCGGCACCGGCGGCCAGGGGCGCCCCGGCGCCGACGATGCCGTTGGCGCCGAGCATGCCCTTTTCCAGGTCGGCGATGTGCATGGAGCCGCCCTTGCCCTGGCAGACCCCGGTCTTCTTGCCGTAGATCTCGGCCATCATGCCGTAGACGTCGACGCCCTTGGCGATGCAATGGCCGTGGCCGCGGTGGGTGGAGGCGATGCTGTCCTCGTGGCCCAGGTGGGCCATAACACCGGCAGCCGAGGCTTCCTCGCCGGCATAGAGGTGGACGAAGCCGGGGATCTCGCCGGTGGCGAATTCCACATGCAGCCGCTCCTCGAAGGCGCGGATGGTGCGCATCACCCGGTAGGCATGGCTCAGGTTTTCGACGCTTGGGGTCTCGCTCATCTTATTGTTCTCCAGGATTGCCGAGGGCCGACGCGGGCCGGCGGCGGACCAGCAGGCGCTGCTGCGCCGCCAACTCCAGCACCCGCTCCACGTCGATGCTCAGGGGGCCGTCGAGGTCCAGCGTCACCTGCGGACGCGCCTCGGGGCCGAATTCGATTTCCCGCTCACCGTCCAGCGCCAGGGTGCCGGCGGCCAACGACAGGGTGCGCGGCTCGCCCGGTAGTAGCAGGCCGCTGGCGGCGATACCGGCCTGGGCCAGCACGCCGGGGGCGAGGGGCACGGTGAGTTGTGCCAGGGCATTCGGGTCCAAGCGTACCCAGCCGCCGTGGGGCGCGTTGCGCGCGACGGGGTGCCAGAGGCCGCACAGCGCCGAGAGGCCGATGGCCCAGGGTTCGGCGAAGGTGGTAAAGACCTCGGCCAGATCCTCCACCTGGGTCACCGCTCGGGCGCCGAGATAGGCCTGGCGACAGACCGCCACGTCCACCAGCGCCCAGTCACGGATGCCGCGTTGGGGGACCTCCACCCGCAGCCGCTTGTTGCGCCGCAGCGCCAGGGC
>CAUQPA010000272.1:0-6055 GCA_963519325.1 uncultured Pseudomonas sp.
ACGACCAGGTCGGCAACCGGGCCTTCGGCGAGCGCCTGACCCGCCTCGCCCCGGAACCGGCCCTGCGCGCCGCCACCGCCCTGCTGCTGCTCAGCCCCATGATTCCGCTGCTGTTCATCGGCGAGGAATGGGGCAGCCGCCAGCCCTTCCTGTTCTTCACCAGCCACAACGACGAACTGGCGGAACTGGTGCGCGACGGACGCCGCAACGAGTTCAAGGATTTCGATTTCTTCACCAGCGAAGAACATCGCCAGCAGATCCCCGACCCGAACGCGCCGAAGACCTTCGACGACTCCAAGCCCAATTTCGGCGAAGCCGACCAGCCCGACCATGCCGCCTGGCTGGGCCTCTACCGGGAATTGCTGGAGATCCGCCGCAAGGAGCTCTTCCCGCGCCTGGAAGGTGCCCGCGCGGCCGGTGCCGAGGCGCTGGCCGACCGCGCCGTGCGTGCCCGCTGGACCCTGGCCGATGGCAGTGGCCTGACCATCGAACTCAACCTCAGCGAAGCCCCGGTGAAGGTGGCTGAGCAAGCGAACGGCGAGCTGCTGCACAGCAGCGATGCCAAGGCTGTCGCTCAGCGCCAGGACGGCCAATTGGCCGCTCATACGGCGCTGGTCTGGCTGGAGAAAAAGGCATGAGCGAGGATCGCCTGGAACAGCTGGCCAAGGCGGCCGGCATCGCCATCGAATGGACGGCCTACGACGGCCAACGCCAAAGGGTGAGCCCCGAGGCGCTGCGCAACCTGCTCAAGGCCATCGACCTGCCGGCCGACAGCGAGGCCGACATCGACGCCAGTCTGCGCAAGCTGGCCGAGGTCGGTGACAAGCACCACCTGCCACCGCTGATCACCGCGGTGGTGGGCAAGCCGGTGGGGACGCCGGATCAGTTCAAGAGCGGCGTCGCCTACCAGGTGCACCTGGAAAACGGCCAGCGTCTGGACGGCACCGTCGATGCCCAGGGCCAGCTCGCCGCCATCGCGGCGCCCGGCTACCACCAGGCGGAGATCGATGGCCAGCGCCTGACCCTGGCCGTGGCGCCCGAGCGGTGCTACACCATCGCCGACGCGACGGGCGACGATCAGGCTCGGCTGTGGGGCCTGGCGGTGCAGCTCTATAGTCTGAGACGCACGGGAGGTAGCGGCGCGGGGGATCTGCAAGGCCTGGTGCAGCTGGCCAAGGCCGCTGCCGGCAAGGGCGCCGATGCCCTGGCCATCAGTCCGCTGCACGCCATGTTCAGCGCCGATGGCAGTCGCTACAGCCCCTACTCGCCCTCCAGCCGGGTGTTCTTCAATGTGCTCTATGCCGCGCCCGAGCTGGTCTTCGGCGCGGAGCGCGTGCAGCAGGCGATGCAGCGTGCCGGCTTGGAGGCGGAAGCCGAGCGCCTCGAACAGCTTGAGCTGATCGACTGGCCGGCATTGGCGAAGCTGCGGCTGCGCCTGCTGCGTACCCTGCACCTGGACTTCCGCACGGCCGGTGGCGACCTGCGCGAGCGCTTCGAGGCCTTCCGCCGCGACGGCGGCGAGGCCCTGGAAAACCACTGCCGCTTCGAAGCCCTGCATGCCTCCTTCACCCAGGGCGAGGCCTCGCCCAGCTGGCAGCATTGGCCGCAGCAGTATCGCGATCCGCGCGATCCGGCCGTGGCCGAATTCGCCGAGCGCCACGCCCAGGACGTCGAGTTCTATGCCTTCACCCAGTGGCTGGCCAGCGAAGGCCTGTCCGCTGCCCAGGCGCAGTGCCGCGACTCCGGGATGCGCATCGGCCTGATCGCCGACATCGCCGTGGGCGCGGACGGCGGTGGCAGCCAGGCCTGGAGTCGCCAGGAAGAGTTGCTGGCCTCGGTGACCGTTGGCTGCCCGCCGGACCTGCTCAACCAAAAGGGCCAGGGCTGGGGCATTTCCGCCTTCTCGCCCACCGGCATGGTCAAGCATGGTTTCCGCGCCTTCATCGAGATGCTCAGGGCCAACTTCGCCCATGCCGGTGGCGTGCGCATCGACCACGTGATGGGGCTGCAGCGGCTGTGGCTGGTGCCCGAAGGCGCCTCCCCGGCCGATGGGGCCTATCTCTCCTACCCCATCGACGACCTGTTGCGCCTGGTTGCCCTGGAGTCCTGGCGCCATCGCTGCGTGGTCATGGGCGAAGACCTGGGCACGGTGCCGGAAGGCTTCCGTGAGCGACTGGCCGAGCGCGCCATCATGGGCATGCAGGTGCTGCTGTTCGAGCGTGACGGCAAGGCCTTCAAGCCGGCTTCGCACTGGTCGGACACAGCCATGGGCATGCCTACCACCCACGATCTGCCGACCCTCACCGGTTGGTGGCAGGGCCGCGACGCCGACTGGCAGGAAGAGCTCGGCCTGCTGCCGGACGGCACCACTCGCGAAGACCAGTTGGCTGAACGCGCCGCGGATCGCCAGCACCTGGCCAAGGTGCTGCAGCTGGACGACACCAGCGTCGACAACGTCGAGGCCGCGGTGGACGCCGCCATCGACTTCATCGGCCGCACCCCGGCGCCCCTGATCATCCTGCCGGTGGAGGACGCCCTGGGCCAACTGGAACAGGCCAACCTGCCCGGCACCACCGACGAACACCCCAATTGGCTGCGCCGCTGGGACGCTCCGGCGGACCGTCTGCTGGACGCTGCCACCCCTGACCGTCGCCTAAGCGTGCTGAGCACTGCTCGTAAAAACCCGGAGAACACTCGATGAGTCGCTTGCGCGCTACCGTACGCCTGCAGTTCCACAAGGACTTCACCTTCGACGACGCCCTGCCCCTGGTGGAGTACTACGCCAGGCTGGGTATCAGCCATTTCTACGCCTCCCCGATCACCACCGCCCGCGCCGGCTCCGTGCACGGCTACGACGTGGTCGATCCCACCCGGGTGAATCCGGAGCTGGGCGGCGAGGAGGCGCTGCGGCGCCTGGTCGCTCGCCTGCGCGAGCACGGCATGGGGCTGATCGCCGACTTCGTGCCCAACCACACCAATGTGGGCGGTTCGGAAAACGCCTGGTGGCTGGATATCCTCGAATGGGGTCGCCAGAGTCGCTACGCGGGCTTCTACGACATCAACTGGTACGGTCCGGACCCCGATCTGCAGGGTCAGGTCCTGCTGCCCTTCCTCGGCGATGCCTATGGCAACGTCCTGCAGGCCGGCGAACTCAAGCTGGTGTTCGATGCGGAGAAAGGCGCCTTCCGCGTCGAGCACTACGCCCACCACTTCCCGATCAATCCCGGCACCTACGGCCAGATCCTGCGCGAAAGCGACCTGCCCCAGCTGAGCCTGTTCGCCGATGCCTTCTCGGCCCGCGCCAAGGACCAGGCAGAAGCCCGTGGGGCCCAGCGGCAACTGGCCGATGCGGCCAAGGACCCGGCCGTCGCCGCCGCCCTCGACAAGGCCATCGCCGCCTTCGATGGCAGCCAGGCGGACAACCAGGAGCGCCTGCATGCCCTGCTGGAGAGCCAGCACTATCGCCTGGCCAGCTGGCGCACCGCCTCGGATGACATCAACTGGCGGCGGTTCTTCGACATCACCGAGCTGGGTGGCCTGCGCATGGAGCGCCACGAGGTGTTCGAGGAGACCCATTCGCTGATCTTCCGCCTGATCAGCGAAGGCCTGCTCGACGGCCTGCGTCTCGACCACATCGACGGCCTGGCCAATCCGCGTGCCTATTGCCGCAAGCTGCGCCGACGGGTCGACGAGCTGTGCGCCAGTCGTACCGGCGGTGCGCCGGAAGACGGCTTCCCCATCTACATCGAGAAGATTCTCGCCGAAGGCGAGCAGCTGCGCGAAGGCTGGGGCATCGATGGCACCACCGGCTACGAATTCATGAACGAGGTCTCGGCGGTCCAGCACGATGCCCGTGGCGAAGCGCCGCTGCGTCAGTTCTGGGCGGAAACCACCGGGCGTACCGAGGACTTCCTCGAAGAGGTGCGGGAAGCGCGGCGCCTGGTGCTCACCACCGCGCTGAACAGCGAATTCGAGTCGGCGGTGCATACCCTGCACCTGCTGGCCCAGCAGGATTGGCGGACCCGCGACACCAGCCAGGGCGCCATTCGCCGGGTGCTGCTGGAGTTGATCGTGCAGTTCAAGGTCTATCGCACCTACGCCGGCGCGGCCGGATTCGTCGGCCACGATGCCCAGTGGTTCGACACCGCCCTGGAGGCGGCGCGGCCCCACGTCAGCGAGGCGGAGCAGCCGCTGCTCGAACAGCTGCGCGCCTGGCTGGGCGGCGAGGCCCCTCGCCACAAGCCGGTCGGCAGCCTGGCGCGTCGCGAGCAGCGCCGCGCCATCACCAAGTTCCAGCAGCTCACCTCGCCCATCGCCGCCAAGGCGGTCGAGGACACCGCTTGCTATCGTTCCGCCCCGCTGCTCTCGCGCAACGACGTAGGCTTCGATCCGCAGCATTTCGCTCAGCCGGTGAGCGCCTTCCACGAGGCCAGCGGCTGGCGTGCCGAGCACTTCCCGCGCAACATGCTGACCACCGCGACCCATGACCACAAGCGTGGCGAGGACACCCGCGCGCGCCTGGCGGTGGTCTCGGAACGCCCGGACGCCTACATCGCCCAGGTCCGCCGTTGGCAGGAACAGGCGGCGCCCCTGCGCGGCGAATGGAACGAGGCACCGGCCCCCACTCCCGGTGATGAGCTCATGCTGTACCAGACCCTGCTAGCCAGCTGGCCGCTGGCGCTGGAAGCCGATGACCAGCAAGGCCTGCAGGCCTATCTGGAGCGTCTGCTGCAGTGGCAGGAGAAGGCCCTGCGCGAAGAGAAGCTGGAGTCGGATTGGTGGGCGCCGAACGCCGATTACGAAGCCGCTTGCAAGGCCTTCCTGGAAGGCCTGCTCACCGATGCCAAGTACCGCTCGCTGCGTGGCGAGATCGTCGCTGCCGTGCGCGAACTGGCGCCGGCGGGCGCCCTGAACGGCCTGGTCCAGCTGTTGCTGCGTAACGCCGCACCCGGCGTTCCGGACCTCTACCAGGGTGGCGAATTCTGGGACTTCAGCCTGGTGGAGCCGGACAACCGCCGCGCGGTGGATTACGCGCCACGTCAGCGTGCGCTGGAAAGCGCCACCTCCACCTCCGCGGCACTGGCCGACTGGCAGAGCGGCGAGATCAAGCAACAGGTACTGGCCACCGTGCTGCAGCTGCGCAAGCAGCTGCCCCAGCTGTTCACCGCGGGCCGCTACCTGCCGCTCAGCGTCGTGGGTACCAAGGCCAACCAGGTACTGGCTTTCGCGCGGACCTGGGAGCAGGAGGCGGTCATCGTCATCGTCCCGGTGCATGCCTCCGACCTGCTGGCAGAGGCCGGCGCACTCGGCTTTTCTGCGGATGCCTGGCAGGACACCCGGATAAAACTTCCCGAAACCTTGTCCATGTACCGTTTCGGGGAAACTTTTGCCCCCGCATCTGTCCATCACCAGAAGAAAGAGCTATCTGTCGGCGAGGTTCTGGCACGTTTTCCGCTTGGATTGCTCAGCACACAAGACATCACTCAAGGAGCCGCACCGCAATGACCCAAAAAGACGAACGCATTCAGCAGCTCGCCTATCAGATCTGGGAGTCCGAAGGACGGCCGGCCCACGAACACGACCGCCACTGGGAGATGGCGACCCGTCTCTACGAAGCCGAACAGGAAGGCGTAGCGAAGAAGACCGCCACCAAGAAGCCGCGGGCGACCAAGGCCAGCGCACCGGCGGGCAAGGCTGCGGCACCCAAGGCCAGCACCACGGGCAAGACCAAGAGTGGCAGCGAGAAGGCCGCCACCGAGGCCGCGGCTGCGGGTGAGTCGGTGACCGAGAAGGTCGAGTCGGCGGCCAAGAAGGTAGTGTCCAAGGCCAAGCAGGCGGTGAAGCCCAGCGCCAGCAAGGCCCCGGCGAGCAAGGCCAAGCAGGAGGCTGCGGTCGAAGCGACCGGCGTAGGTGCAGCGCCGGCTACGCCGAAGAAGCCCCGGGCCTCGCGGGCCAAGACTACCGCTGCCAAGCCCGCTGCCAGCGAGTGATCTGAGTGTTCGGCCTGGCCACTCGGCCAGGCCTTCCCCCAACCGCCCCGTGCGGCCTCCGCGGT
>CAUQPA010000273.1:0-6054 GCA_963519325.1 uncultured Pseudomonas sp.
GGGTTAGGGTGAGGGAAGCCACCGCCAAAGGGGGCTACCTAGGCTTGCACGGCGCTCGTTCCAACCACCGAACCAGTCCCCTCTCCCTCTGGGAGAGGGTTAGGGTGAGGGAAGCCCCACCCCCAGGCCCCAAAGATCTCAGCCCTTCTTCGCCGCCTCGTACAGCGGCATCACCTTGGGAATCGCCGCCTGCAGGGCCTTGGTGCGGTTGGCGTCGGAGGGGTGGGTGCTGAGGAATTCCGCCGGCTGCTGGCCCTGGCTGGCCTGGGCCATCTTTTGCCAGAGGGTGATGGCGGCATTGGGGTTGTAGCCGGCACGGGCGGCCAGCTCCAGGCCGATGAGGTCGGCTTCGTTCTCGTTGCCGCGGCTGAACGGCAGGGTCAGGGCCACCTGGGACACCTGGTCGGCCAGCTGCATGCCGCCCTGGCCGACTCCCAGCAGGGCACCGCCGAGGTTTTCGCCCATCTGGATGGCATAGGCCCGCGACATCTGCTCGCGGCTGTGCTCGCGCAGGGCGTGGGCGATCTCGTGGCCCATCACCGCCGCCAGTTCGTCGTCGGTCAGCTTGAGCTGATCGATGAGGCCGCTGTAGACGAAGATCTTGCCGCCCGGACCGCAATTGGCATTGAGTTCGTCGCTCTGCACCAGGTTGACCTGCCAGTCCCAGCTCACCGCGTCCGGACGGAAGGCCGCGGTCTGCGGGATCAGCCGCTTGGCGATGGCGGCCACGCGCTTGCCGTCGGCGCTGTCGTTGGCCAGCTTGCCCGCCGTCTTGGCCTCGCTGACTGTCTTGGCATAGGACTGGGCGTACATCTGGTTGACCTGCTGCTCGGACAGCATGCTGAACATGTACTGCTTGCGCTGCACCCCGACCGCGCCACCCGAGGTGGTATTGACGGTCTGGCAGGCGACCAGTAGCAGGCTCAAGTACAGGCCCGCGAGGGGAAGGATACGGCGCATAGGAATCTCCAGGTATCGAGGCGGATACAGAATAGAGAGGGTCATCAGGGCCGGCAATGTCCGGTAACGCCCGGCAACGTTCTCCTGCCAGGCGACCGGAGGCCTCAATGGATAGGCGTCAGCGCCGATAGCTCCCGGTATCGAACACCCCGGAGTCCCCCATGAATTCCCGCTCCATCCGCACCTCCATCACCCTGCTGGCCGGCGCCTGCATCCTGGCGGTGGTCGCTGCCCTGATCGCCTACACCCTCTTCGCCGGTCAGCGCACCCGTGCCCTGGTGGACAGCCATACCGAGGCCCTGGCCGCCACTGCCGCCGAGGCCCGGCTCACGGCCGAGGCCGAGGCCGTGGGCAACCAGCTGCAACGCCAACTGGACGTTCCCCTGCAACTGGCCAATCAACTGGCACAACTCAACGTGGCCATGGGCAGTCCGGGCGACCAGCAGGTCGAGCTGGATCGTCAGAGTCTGGTCCGCCTGCTGGGCCAGAGCCTGAAGCGTCAGTCCGGCCTCCTCAGCCTCTATACCGTCTGGGAACCCAATGCCATCGACGGCCAGGACGAGCGCCATCGGGGTGAGGCCGCCACTGGCTACGACGAACAGGGCCGCTTCACCCCCTGGTGGCACAAGACCCTCGACGGCGACGTGACGGTGGAACCGATCGGCCCGACCGTGGAAAGCCAGACCCGGCTGCCGTCGGGCGTTCGCGAAGGCGAGTACTATCTCTGTCCGCGGGAAAATCACACCGCCTGTGTGCTCGATCCCATGCCCGACACGGTCAATGAGCAGCAGGTGCTGATCGCCTCCTTCAATGTACCCATCCTGGTCGGTGGCGCCTTCAAGGGTGTGGTCGGTGCCGACGTGCCGCTGGACTTCATCCAGCGCCAGCTGGTCAAGGCCAACGGCCGCCTGTATGGCGGCGTGGGCCGCATGGCCCTGGTAGCCGGCCGCGGCACCCTGGTCGCCTACACCGCCGACGCCAGCCAACTGGGCCAGCCAGCCGAACCGGTATTGGGCGCGACCCTGGCCGGACTCAAGGACCTGGGCGAAGGCGTCACCCGCCGCTTCGACGCCCAGAGCGAGCGCTACCAAGTCTATTTGCCGTTGCGTTTCGCCGGTGACAATCGCCAGGTCTGGACGCTGATCATCGAGCTGCCCCGCGAGGCCGTGCTGGCAGACCTCTACAGCCTCAAGGACACCCTGGGCAGCCAACGCCACCAGGACGTGATCGGCATGCTGCTGGTAGGCCTGGCGGTGGCTGGCGCCGGTCTGCTGGTGCTCTGGCTGATCAGCCTGCGCATCGCCCGGCCGCTGCGGCAGATGGTGACCATGCTCGACGCCATCGGCCAGGGCGACGGTGACCTCACCCAGCGCCTCGCCACCGGGCGCCGCGACGAGGTTGGCGCCATGGCCGGCGGCTTCAACCGTTTCCTGGCCTCGCTGCAAGGCCTCATCGGCCAGCTGATCCGCTCGGTGGGCGAAGTGGCCTCGGCGGCCGAGCACACTTCCCATATCGCCCAGCGCACCCGCGACGGCGTGCAGCGCCAGCTGCAGGAGATCGACCAGCTGGCTACCGCCATGCAGGAGATGACCGCCACCGCCCAGGACGTGGCCGGCAATGCCGGTCGCGCGGCGCGAGCCGCCACCGAGGCGGACGGCGCGGTCAACGAAGGCCAGCGGCTGGTGCAGCAGAACGTCGCCAGCAGCGCTGCTCTCGCCCAGGAAATCGAGCGCGCGGTGGAGCGGGTCCGCCGAGTCGCCGAGGACAGCGAGAACATCGGCTCCATCCTCACCACCATCAACGGCATCGCCGAGCAGACCAATCTGCTGGCGCTCAACGCCGCCATCGAGGCAGCACGGGCCGGCGAGCAGGGCCGCGGCTTCGCCGTGGTGGCTGACGAGGTGCGCAACCTGGCGCAAAAGACCCAGGTGGCCACCGGCGAGATCCAGAGCATGATCCAGCGCCTGCAGCAGGGCACTCGCGAGGCGGTGACGGTGATGCAGGCCAGCGGCGCCCAGACCAGCACCCAGGTCGCCCAGACCGAGGCCACTCGCCGCGCCCTGGACACCATCCTGGCGGCGGTGAGCGAGATCACCAGCATGAATCTGCAGATCGCCAGCGCCGCGGAAGAACAGAGCGCAGTGGCCGAGGACATCAATCGCAACGTGGTCAACATCGGCCAGAGCGCCCAGGCGGTTCACGGCGAAGCCGACAGCGCCTCCCGCGCCGGCCAGCAGCTGCGCGAACTGGCCGAACAGCAACGCCAACTGGCGGGACGGTTCAGGGTCTAGCCCCCTCCCTTCGTGTGCCAAGCCGCCTCCTCTCACCCCGGGAGAGGGCCACGTCTACAACGGCGTCAAACACTCCGGCCCGTCCACCTCGGGCCGGTTGACGATGTCGGCCAGCACCCGCTCGCGCAGTGGCATGCCGCCGGCCGTCAATACCTCCTGCAGGGCTTCGGGGGTGCTGTCCGGATCCTGCCAGAGGGCGCGACCCGCTGCGTCGAGCAGGATCGGCCGCCGCAGCGGACCGGCGGCCTGGGTGACCATGGCCACCGACAGCCAGACCTGGTCCCCGGCCGGATAGGCCTCCCAGAGCGCGGCGAACCAGGCCAGGGGTTCGCCGTTGAGCATCCAGTAGGGGCGCTTGCGGTGGTTGCCGCGCCATTCGTAGAAGCCGTTGGCCGGCAGCAGGCAACGTCGCAGGCGAAAGGGCTCGCGAAACATCGGCTGGGTGGCCAGGCTTTCGGCACGGGCGTGGGTGGGGGTGCGGGAAAGATCGGTGAGCCAGGGCGGGGTCAGCCCCCAGCGACCACTGTCGACCCGCTCGCCCTCGGCGGTCCGTCGCTGCAGCAGTACCTGCTGATGAGGGGAAATGTTCCAGCGCGGCGGATGCTTGTCGGGAAACCCCGCCAGGGCGGCGAATTCGGCGGGCCAGCGGAACAGAGCGTAGCGTCCGGACATGAAAACCTTTCTAGCAGACGAGGATGCCCTGCTCGGGAGAGGGATCCTCTCCGGGTAGGGGCGTGGCGGCATTGTACGCGGCGATCAACGCCTGCGCGCGCGAGGCCTCCTCATCCTCGACCAGCAGGCCGAGCAGGCCCACCGCCGGCAGGTCGCCGATGCCACCGAGGAGATGACGACCGGCGAGAAAGCCGCTGATGCCTTCGCTGGCGAGCACCGCCAGCAGCAACTCGGCTTCGTGCAACGAACCCGGCTCGTAGATGCGCCGCATCAGTCGTCCTCCCGGCGAACCTCGAGGTTCCAGTCCTCGCCATCGGTGTGCAGGCCGAAACGGATCGGCCGGCAACAGACGGCGCAATCCTCGTAGTAGTCCTGGTCACCGCCGCTGAGGTCGAGCACCACCTCGCCCGGTTCGCCGCAATAGGGGCAATCGTATTCCTGGCTTTCCAGCATCTGCCTGCACTCCTTGACCGCCATCCCGCCGCCCATCCAGCCCCTGGCGCTTGCATCTGGCGCCACGCCCACTACTATGGCCGCCGGAATTTCTACAAGAGAACACCATGGGCGAGTTCGAAGCCATTCGACCCTACAACGACGCGGAAGTCCCCGGGGTTCTGGCGCGCCTGATCGACGACGAGCACTTCATCGCCATCCTGGCCGGCTATCGTTTTCCGCGCCTGTCCAAGGGGCTCGGCTGGGTGGTGCGCCCCCTGTTGCGTACCCGCCTGCGCCAGGAGCTGGGCGACATCCAGAGCGTCGCGGCGCTGCAGGACAAGCTCGAACCCTATGTGGATCGCGCCATCGAGAAGGCCTCGGACGGCGTGACCTATTCGGGCATCGAGCAGCTGCGCAGCGGGCGCGCCTATCTGTTCCTGGCCAACCACCGCGACATCGTGATGGACCCGGCCTTCGTCAACTATGCCGTCTACCACGCCGGTCTGCCAACGCCGCGCATCGCCATTGGCGACAACCTGCTGCAGAAGCCCTTCGTCAGTGACCTGATGCGGCTGAACAAGAGCTTCATCGTGCACCGCTCCATCAGCGGCCGGCGCGAGAAGCTGGCGGCGTACCAGCAGCTGTCCGCCTACATCAATCACTCGATCCGCCAGGATGGCCAGTCGATCTGGATCGCCCAGGCCGAAGGCCGGGCCAAGGACGGCGATGACCGCACCGATTCGGCGATCCTCAAGATGTTCCACATGAGCTGCAAGGACGAGCCCTTCGCCGAGCTGGTCAAGGCGTTGAACATCGTGCCGGTGTCCATCAGCTACGAATTCGACCCCTGCGACCAGGCCAAGGCCCGCGAACTGCACATCCGTGCCACCACCGGTGGCTACACCAAGGCGCCGGGCGAGGACGACGTCAGCATCGCCCTGGGCATCACCGGCTACAAGGGCCGGGTGCACGTGGCCTTCGGCGAGCCGGTCAGCGGGGAGTTCGAGGACGCCAAGGCGCTGGCCCAGGAGATGGATCGGCAGATCCTCGGTCACTACCGACTGTTCCCGGCCAGCTACCTGGCCTATGCCGCCTGGGAAGGCCGCGACCCGGAACTGGCGGTGCCCGCCGCGACTGACCTGTTTCCCGCCGAGGAAATCGAGGTGGCCCGCGGCGAATGGGAAAGACGCCTGGCCGAGTGCCCGGCGGAATACCGCCCCCAGCTGGTGCGCCAGTACGCCCAGCCGGTGCTGAACAAGTACCGTGTCCAGGCTGGCCTCGAATAGCCTGCGCGAAGGCATGAAAAAGCCCGGCACCTGCCGGGCTTTTTTGGCGCTGCCAGGGCCTCAGTGGCCGCTGAGCACCTGCACCACGGTCGGATCCTTGAAGACCCGGGTCAGGGCGTCGCTCAGCACATCGCTGACCAGCTTGGTATTGGCCTCGGCGTTGGGCGCCATGCCGAATCTCTGGTTGAGGCTGGCACCATAGCGGCCCTTGTAGCCACGCTGGCTGTTGCGCACGTCCACCTGGAAGGTCGCGGCGACGTCGGAGGCGGTGACGTACAGCTCCTTGGGCGACTGGTAGTTCAGCTCGGCCAGGGTCAGGGTCAGCTGGGGCGCACCGGGGCCGGCATTCGGCGACGCGTCTTGCGTCTAAATGCGCGAGACAGCGCCGAAGGACTTTCGTAGCCGACTTG
>CAUQPA010000274.1:0-6029 GCA_963519325.1 uncultured Pseudomonas sp.
GAAGAGGGGAGCACGGCAGGGACTCTTGGCGGAATCCTGCCGGTATACGGGAGTTGGCTTAGAGGGGGCTTAAGAGGTTAGCGGGGGATGACTGGCAGGGGTCAGGGCCGGTGTTGGCCCGGCCGCTCCTACGGGGGTGGATTGGGCTTGTAGGAGCGGCCCATTGCCGCGATTGCTGATCTTGGTGCCTTGGCTACTTATCTAGAGCGGTTGATGGCTCTTGTTTCGCCTGTTCGGCGACTCACTTTTCTTTGCCTGCGGATCGCCGCCCGGTGCAAAGAAAAGTAAGCAAAAGAAAGCACACCCCACGTTTCGGCCCTCCGCTGCGCTCCGGGTGATTCGCTTCGCTCACCCTTCGGGCCAGCCTACGGCTGTTACTCCGCTTCGCTACGTTTCCCTCGCTCCGGCGCCGCTCCAGGGGCACGGCACGAAGGGGCATCCCGCCCCTCGCGCCTTGCTCGGCGTCCTGCCTCGCATCCCCCTGCGTGACACCTACATTCAGCCTCCCTGACGGGGACGGGACGCCAGCCTGATGCTTGGGTGTTCACAAGTTGTAGCGTGGAAAACCGCGAAGCGTTTTCCACTGTTAGGCACCTAAGCCATCAGTGGACAAGGCTGCGCCGTTGTCCACGCTACGGGCTACGGGCTACGGGCTACGGGCTTTTGTAGCTCTTCAACCAACACTTCCAGGCTGGCGAATCGCCCCGTTCAGGAGGGCGAGCGCCAGTGTCGTGGAGTGGGTCGAGCCGCATGGATGCGGCGAGAGGTCCAGTGGGCCATGGACGGCCCATCTGGACCGACCCCGGAACGGCGCTGGTGTGAGCGGACCCGGAGCGCAGCGGAGGGCCGGATGTCCGGGGCAAGCGTTTTTGCTTACTTTTTTCGCGTTTGAAAAAAGTGAGTCGCCCGGGTGGGCGAAACAAAAGCCATCCGAGCACTCGATAATCAGCTAAGACCTAATGCCCAAACCGTTGGGCTTCGCTCCGCTCAACCCAACCTACGAAAGCAGCCGCCCCTACGCCAGGTGCTGCAACCGCTCCACCAACTGCGCATGCAACTTCGGATCACCGCAGGCGAGGATGGCGCCGCCCTGCTGGGCATCGCCGCCGTCCCAGGCGGTCATGCGGCCGCCGGCGCCTTCGATGATGGGGATCAGCGCCTGGACGTCGTAGGGCTGCAGGCCCGCCTCGATGATGACGTCGACGAAGCCCGAGGCCAGCATGCAGTAGGCGTAGCAGTCGCCGCCGAAGCGGGCCAGCTGTACCTCGGCCGCCACGGCGTCGAAGGCGGCCAGGCGCTCGGGGGTGTCGAAGATATCGCGGCTGGTGCACATCAGCCGGGCCTGGGCCAGGCTGGCGCAGGGACGGGTGCGCAGGGACGCGCCGTTGCGCCAGGCGCCGGCCGGGGTGCCCAGGTAGCGCTCGCCGGTGAAGGGCTGGTTCATCACCCCGATCACCGGACGGCTGCCGTCGTTGAGCGCCACCAGGGTGCCCCACAGCGGCAGGCCGGTGATGAAGGCGCGGGTGCCGTCGATGGGGTCGAGCACCCAGCTCAGGGGGCTGCTGCCGGCGACGTTTTCCTCTTCCTCTCCCAGGATGCCGTGATCCGGATGCTCGGCCTGGATGAGTTCGCGCATGGCCCGTTCGGCGGCCTTGTCGGCGATGGTCACCGGGTCGTAGCGACGCCCGGCGACGGCGGCGTCGCCCTTGTCGTCCACCGCCAGCTGGGCGCGGAAGTAGGGCTGGATGGCCACGGCGGCGGCATCGGCCAGGCGCTCGGCGAAGCGTTCGTAGTAGGAAATCTCGGCAGCGGTCAGGCTCATGCTCATTTCACCAGGCGGGCGTCGAGGCTGTTCTGCGCCAGGCGCCGGGCCTGTTCCTGGGTCATGCCCAGGCCTTCGTGCAGGGCCATGAAGTTCTCGGTGACGTAGCCGCCGAAGTAGGCCGGGTCATCCGAGTTGACGGTGACCTTGAGGCCGCGGTCGAGCATCTTGAGGATGGTGTGCTGGCTCATGTCGTCGAACACGCAGAGCTTGGTGTTGGACAGCGGGCAGACGGTGAGCGGGATCTGCTGGTCGACCAGGCGAGCCATCAGGCGCTCGTCCTCGAAGGCGCGCACGCCGTGGTCGATCCGCACCACGCCGAGCTGGTCGAGGGCTTCCCAGATGTACTCCGGCGGACCTTCCTCGCCGGCGTGGGCGACGGCCGGAAAGCCTTCGGCGCGGGCACGGGCGAAGACGCGCTTGAACTTGCTCGGCGGATGCCCCTTTTCCGAGCTGTCCAGGCCGACGGCGACGAAGTGGTCGCGGAACGGCAGCGCCTGATCCAGGGTGGCCTGGGCGGCGTCCTCGGACAGGTGCCGCAGAAAGCTCAGGATCAGCCCGCTGGTCACGCCCAGCTGCTTTTCCCCATCGGCCAGCGCCTGGGTGATACCGCGCACCACCACCTCGAAGGGAATGCCGCGATCGGTGTGGGTCTGGGGATCGAAGAAGGGTTCGGTGTGGATGACGTTCTGTTCCTTGCACTTGAGCAGATAGGCCCAGGTCAGGTCGTAGAAGTCCTGCTCGGTGCGCAGCACGTCGGCACCGGCGTAATAGAGGTCGAGGAATTCCTGCAGATTGCCGAAGTTGTAGGCGGCGCGCAGGGCTTCGACATCACCCCAGGGCAGGGCGACGCCATGGCGCTCGGCCAGCTTGAACAGCAACTCGGGCTCCAGGGTGCCTTCCAGGTGCAGGTGCAGTTCGGCCTTGGGCAGGGCGTTGAGCCAGTCGTACATGGGATCCTCGGGATAGCTTGAATCAGGAAAAGATGGACGATTGTCGCACGCTTTGCCCGGTTTTCCGCAGCCATCCGGGTTCCCGCTGACCGATGTACGGTGGCTTCGTCGGTCAGAAATTCCCAGCATTCCACGCTTTGGGCCAGCAAAAGGCCATAACGCCTGCATCGGGTCTGGATCTGACTACAATCGGGACGCATGGCTCCAAACACCACGCGTGAGGTATCCGTGCAGACCGTTCAGGATCATGTTGGCGGCAAGAACAACAATCTCAATCTGATTCGCATGATCGCGGCGCTCGCCGTGGTCTTCAGTCACAGCTTCGCCATCTCCAGTGGCACCCCCACGGCGGAGCCCGGACGCGAGAGCCTGGGCATGACCCTGGGCGACATCGCGGTCGACATCTTCTTCATCACCAGCGGTTTCCTGGTCACCAAGAGCCTGCTCAGCCGGGCCGACATCATCGACTTCGTCTGGGGTCGCGCCCTGCGCGTGGTACCTGGGCTGCTGGTGATGCTGGTGCTGACGGTGCTCGGCCTCGGCGCCTGGCTGACCCGGGCGCCCCTGCAGGATTATCTGAGCGATCCCGAGACCTGGTTCTATCTGTTCAAGAACACCGGCCTGATCGCCGGCGCCGAGTTCGACCTGCCCGGGCTGTTCGAAGGCAATCCGCTGCAGGCCATCGTCAATGGCTCGCTGTGGACGCTGCCCTTCGAGGTGGGCATGTACGGCGCCCTGGCGCTGCTCTGGCTGGCCGTGCTCTGGCTGCGCCTGGACAGTCGCCACTTCCAGCGCGCCATCCTGCTGTTCGCCGTGGGCGCCGCCCTGTTCAAGCTGTTCGCCCACTACTTCTTCGCCAGCGAATCCCATCTGCTGCGGCTGTTCCAGATGTTCTTTCTCGGTGGCGCCTTCTATGTGCTGCGCGCCTACATCCCACTGTCGCGCGCGCTCTTCGTCGCCGCCGTGGCGCTGCTGGCGGTGGCCACGCCCGACCGTGACAGCTTCTTTCTGGTCTATAACCTGGTGCTGGGCTACGTGCTGCTCTATCTCGCCTTCGTGCCGGCCGGGCGCATCCGCGCCTTCAACGAGGTGGGCGACTATTCCTATGGTCTGTACATCTACTCCTTTCCGGTGCAGCAGACCCTGGCGGCGGTGATCCCCGGCATCGAGGCCTGGGCCATGGTGATCCTTTCCATCGGCATCACCCTGCCGCTGGCGGTGGTGTCCTGGTACCTGGTCGAGCGTCACGCCCTGGGCTATCGCCAGGTCTGCGCCACCGGCACCAAGGCGGTGTGGAGGCGTCTGGCGCCGCGCGCCCGGGTCGGCTGAGGGGCCGCCGCGCGGGGGAGCAGGGCAGAGGCGTATCGCGGTGCGAGCGTTTTGCCGTCTATGGCGGTCGTAACAAGGCATTGCTCAACCAAGGACGCCTTTTCCATGCTCGCCGCCCTCAAAGACGAAACCCTGCTGCTGGTCGCCATCGGTGCCACGGTGCTGGCCTATGTGTTCGAACACGCGCTGCTCGGCGGTGGCCAGACCCTGGCGCTGGTCGCCGCCGGCGGCCTGATCGCCGCCATCATCTGCGCGGCCATGCGCGTCGCCCACCACGCCGAATTGCTGGCGGAAAAGGTCGGCGATCCCTACGGCACCATGATCCTGACCCTTTCCGCCGTGCTGGTGGAGGTGATCATCCTGGCGATCATGATGAGCCACGACCACTCGCCGACCCTGGCCCGCGACACCATCTACGCCGCGGTGATGCTGGACATGAACGGCATCATCGGTCTCGCGGCACTGCTCGGCGGCCTCAAGCACGGCGAGCAGCCCTACAACGACGATTCCAGCCGCAGCTACGGCGTGATGATCATGACCGCGGTGAGCATCTCCATGCTGGTGCCGGAATTCATCCCCACGGCCCAGTGGCACGTCTATTCCTTCTTCACCATCGGCGCCATGGCGCTGCTCTATGCGCTGTTCCTGCGCATGCAGACCGGTCCACACAGCTACTTCTTCAGCTACAGCTACCCAGAGAAGAAGCGCAAGCGCCCGGCCGTGGAAGGGCAGGGCGAGGCAGGCGGCCATGGCGAGAGCAGCTCGGCGCTGTCCATCGGCCTCTTGATCGTCGGCATCGTCGCCACCGGGGCCCTGGCCGAGGTGATGTCCAAGTCGCTGGATACCGGCCTGGAAGGCCTGGCCGTGCCGGCCCTGGTGCCTGCCCTGGTGGTGGCGGTGATCTCCGCCAGTCCGGAGATCCTCACGGCCCTGCGCGCGGCCATGGCCAATCGCATGCAGTCGGTGATCAACATCGCCCTGGGCGCCAGTCTGTCCACTGTCATCCTTACCGTACCGGTGGTGGAAGCCATCGCCCTGTTCAATGGCCAGCCCATCCAGATGGCCATGACCCCGGTGCAGACGGTGATGATGGCCGTGACCTTGATCGTCGCCGCCATCAACCTCAACGACGGCGAGACCAACGCCATCGAGGGCATGACCCACTTCGTGCTGTTCGGCACCTTCATCATGCTGACCATCCTCGGTCTCTAGGGACGCGCCATGATCGACAGCGAGGTCATCAGCAACTACGGCTACGGCGCCGCCGTGCTGGGCGCCCTGATCGAGGGCGATGGCGTGGCCATCCTGGCCGGCATCGCCGCCCGCCACGGCTATCTGCTGTTTCCGCTCACGGCGGTCTGCGTGGCCCTGGGCGGCTTCATCGGTGACCAGACGCTGTTCTTTCTGGGGCGGCGCTACGGCGACAGCATCCTCGGTCGTTTCAAGCGCCAGCAGGCACGCATCGACTGGCTGCGCAGCCGCATCCATCGCCACGAGGCGCTGTGGATCATCGGCATCCGCTTCGCCTACGGCTTCCGCCTGATCGGCCCGCTGCTGATCGGCGCCAGTGGGGTACGCCCACGGCGCTTCCTGTTCTACAACATCATCGGCGCGTTGCTGTGGGGCTTCGTCATGACCGGCATCGGCTATGCGGTGGGCGAGATCCTGCGCGACTTCTTCGCCGAGCATCATGTGTCGAAGCGCTGGCTGATCGCCGCGGCGATCTGCGTGGCGGTGCTGTTCATCGGCGCCCGCGCCATCCTGCGGCGGCGGGAGGGGGTGTAGGGGGAGGGCGGCTGCGTAGGTTGGGTTGGGCGCAAGCGAAGCCCAACGCCTGGCTCTAGCTGATTGTCGAGTGCTCTGATGGCTCTTGTTTCGCCCACCCGGGCGAGTCACTTTTTTCAAACGCCAAAAAAGTAACCAAA
>CAUQPA010000275.1:0-6025 GCA_963519325.1 uncultured Pseudomonas sp.
GGCCAAGCTGGACCATCTCAGCGAAACCTACGGCTTGCCGGACCTGCAGCCCTCCCACGAGCCGCTGGCCGGCTTCGAATCCATGCGGATGCTGAATTCTTCCTGGCTGCTGAACTGGCATCCGCCTCAGCCCGGCGCCCACCTGCTGCACCAGACCCTGCCCCTGTTCCTCGCTGGGGCCCTGACGCTGGCCTTGGTGCTGGCCCTGCTGATTCGCCACGCCTTGAGTTCGGCCCGCCAGCTGGATGAGCAATTCGATGTGCTGGTGGCCAACGAGGCGGAGCTGACCCGTAGCGAACAGCGATTCCGCGATCTGGCCGAGGCGGCGTCCGATTGGCTCTGGGAGGTCGATGCCGAGGGCCGCCTTTCCTATCTCTCCGAGCGCTTCGCCCGGATCACCGGCAATACGCCGCATAGCTGGCTCGGCCGCCCTCTCGCCGAGCTGTTCAGCCCGGAGACCACGACCCTGGCCGCCTGGCTGGCCGCCAGCGCCGACCGCCTCGATGAGCGCGAGGTACTGCGGTGTCATTATCGCGACCGCCTGGGCCAGCCACGCGTCTGCGAGATCACCGCGCGTCCCCTGCCGAAGGGAGCTGGCTATCGTGGCACCGCCAGCGACATCACCGCCGCCTTCACCGCCCAGGCCGAGATCGAGCACCTGTCTCAGCATGACAGCCTGACCGGCCTGTCGAACCGCCTGCACCTACAGCAGTTCCTCGCCAGCCATCTGGCAGGCAAGCCCGCCGACCTGACCCTGCTCAGCCTGGACCTGGACCGCTTCAAACCGATCAATGACAGCCTCGGTCATGCCGCCGGCGATCGCGTGCTGCAGGAGGTCGCCCAGCGCCTGCAGGCCAGTCTGAGACCCGGCGGGCTGGTGGCCCGGGTGGGCGGCGATGAATTCATCGTGGTGCTGGTAGGGGCGCTGGACAAGACGGTGATCGAGCAGATCTGCGTCCGCTTGGTGGCCACGTTGAACCGCCCCATCGCGCTGGAAGAGCAGATCGTCAGCGTCGGCACCAGTATCGGCGTCGCCCAGGCGCCCAGCCAGGCCGCACAGCCCGACGCGCTGCTGCGCCTGGCCGACATCGCGCTGTATCAGGCCAAGGCCGCCGGGCGCAACCGCTGGTGCTTCTATGCTCGGGAAATGGACGCCCAGCTCAGTCAAAGACGCCAGCTGGAGCAGGAGCTGCGCCAGGCACTGCCCCTCGAACAACTACGCCTCTACTTCCTGCCCCGCTTCGCCCCGGAAACCAGCAGCCTGTGCGGCTGCGAAGCTCAGCTGCGCTGGGCGCATCCGGCGCAGGGGCTATTGCTGCCGGATGCCTTTCTCCCGCTGGCCGAGGAAAGCGGGCTCAGTCTTTCCTTGGGGCTCTGGCTGCTCCAGGCCGCCTGTGAGGAGGCAGCCGGTTGGCCTGCTTCCCTCAAGGTCGCCGTGCCCCTGAATGCCCGCCAATTCTCTGGACGCATGCCGCTGGTGGAGGTCGTCGCCCAGGCCCTGGAACGCAGCGGCCTGGCGCCCAACCGGCTGGAGCTGCAGTTCAGCGAAGCCCTGCTGGAAGGCGGCGCTGGCGAGCTAACGGCGCAGTTGAGCGCGCTCAAGGCCTTGGGCGTACGGCTCAGTCTGATCGACTTCGGCAGCGGTTCGGCCGCGCTCGAACTCCTGAGTCAGCGGTTGCTGGACGGGATCCGCCTTGATCGACGCTTCCTCTTCCAGCACGAACGCCGAGCGCTCGACCCAACCATCGCCCAGGCACTGATCACCTTCGGCCGATCGCTGGGCCTGACGGTAGCCGCAGAGGGCGTCGACAGCGCAGCACAACTGGAATGGCTGCGCGTCCAGCGGTGCGCCGAGGCTCAGGGCGACTACCTGGGCAGCGGCTTGGCGGCGGCCCAGTTGGCCCCCCTGCTCGCCACGGTGGCAGCGCCGGGCTGATCGCGCCTAGAGCCGCTCAAGCCACCCCAGGTCACCCCCGCGAGCCGGCACTGGATAGCAGCCGTAGGGCGCATAGCCGTGGGTACAGACCGGATCGGCGCGCAGGGCCGGTTCCAGCACCGGCTGCTTCCGCCACCCCTCCAGCAGCGCCACCGTGGCCAGCACCAGCAGCAAGGCGATGAACAGCGCGGAGCGAATTGTTCTTGTCGTGCGCATGAGGACCTCCCGCGGGGCGAACGCAAGGATGGCGCGGACAGCGCCCCGCTCCTTGAGTATCGACCCATAGCGGCCCTTTTGCCGCCCTGGGCGAGCACGGATCGCACAATGCTGCACTGCCCCGAGTGCAACAGTCGGACAGCAGCAGCCAGGACCAGGCGGCGACCTTGTCCGGGCTGCGGGCGCCAGGGTCTTGCTCATGCCCAAGAGCCCCCTCCCCCATGGGGAGTGGGTTGGGGTGAAGGCCAACCAACCCTGTTCAGTTTGGTCCTGGACAAGGCTGCGCCGTTGTCCAGGCTACCGGTGCCAGGGGCACGCTCAACTCGCTACGGGCCCCCTCTCCCTCCGGGAGAGGGCTGGGGTGAGGGCCGAGCACCCTGCTCGGCTCGGTCCTGGACAAGGCTGCGCCCTTGTCCAGGCTACCGGTGCCAGGGTCTCACTCAACTCGCTACGGGCCCCCTCTCCCTCGGGGAGAGGGTTGGGGTGAGGGCAAAGCCGTCTCAGGCGATCTCCACCCGGTCCCCGTTCAGACGTACCGCCCAGGTGGGCAAGGTCTGCTCGGGATATTCCAAACAGCCGCCGTCGCTCAGGCGGAAATGCTGCTTGTACAACGGTGAGGCGATCACCAGCTCGCCACCGAGGTGGCCGACGATGCCGCGGCCGATGACGTTGGCGCCGGACTTGGGGTCGCGGTTGCCCACGGCGAAGACCTGCTGCTCGGTGTCGGGCAGGTAGAACAGCGCCACCTGCTCCCCCTCGTGCAAGGCGACCACGCCGGACTGGGGCACCAGGTCGGCCAGGCTGCACAGCGGCTGCCAGGCGGGTTGCAAGGTCTGGGCGGTATGGGTCTGGGTCATGGTCAGGCCTCCTCGGTGACGGCGATGAGCTGGAGTTCGTCCTGGCGCGCCGGCCGGCGCTGGCCGCGCTCCTTGACGAAGTGGATATCCGGGTCGCTGCCGCGCTGGTTGACGAAGGTGCGGAAGCGCTTGAGCTTGTCGGGATCGCTCAGGGCGTTGGCCCATTCGCATTCGTAGCGGTCGACCACCAGTTGCATCTGGGCCTCCAGCTCGGCGCCCAGGCCCAGGCTGTCCTCGATGATCACCTGCTTGAGGTAGTCCAGCCCGCCCTCCAGGGACTCGCGCCACACCGAGGTGCGCTGTAGGCGGTCGGCGGTGCGGATGTAGAACATCAGCAGGCGGTCGATGTAGCGGATCAGCGTCGCGTCGTCGAGGTCGGTGGCGAACAGCTCGGCGTGGCGCGGGCGCATGCCGCCGTTGCCGCAGACATAGAGGTTCCAGCCGTTCTCGGTGGCGATCACGCCGATGTCCTTGCTCTGCGCCTCGGCGCACTCGCGGGTGCAGCCACTGACGGCGAACTTGAGTTTGTGCGGGGCGCGCAGGCCCTTGTAGCGGTGCTCGATGTCCAGCGCCATCTTGACGCTGTCCTGCACCCCGTAGCGGCACCAGGTGCTGCCGACGCAGCTCTTCACCGTGCGGGTCGACTTGCCGTAGGCATGGCCGGTCTCGAAGCCGGCGGCGATCAGCTCGCCCCAGATGTCCGGCAGCTCGTGCAACTGGGCGCCGAACAGGTCGATGCGCTGGCCGCCGGTGATCTTGGTGTAGAGGTCGTATTTCTTCGCCACCTGGCCGATGGCGATCAGGCCTTCCGGGCTGATCTCGCCGCCCGGGATGCGCGGCACCACCGAGTAGGTGCCGTTCTTCTGCATGTTGGCCATGAAGGTGTCGTTGGTGTCCTGCAAGGGCACCAGGTGCGGATCGGTGATGGAACCGTTCCAGCAGGAGGCCAGGATGGACGCCACCGCCGGTTTGCAGATGTCGCAGCCGTGATGACCGCGGCCATGGCGCGCCAGCAATTCGTCGAAACTCTCGATGCCTTCGACGCGAACCAGGTGATAGAGCTCCTGGCGGGTATGGGCGAAGTGCTCGCACAGGCTCTTGTCGACGGCCACGCCACGCGCTGTCAGCTCGTGCTCGAATACCTGCTTGACCAGGGCGGCACAGCCGCCGCAGCCGGTGGCGGCCTTGGTGCAGCTCTTGATGCCGGCCAGGTCGGTGCAGCCGGCGTCGATGGCGGCGCAGACCGCGCCCTTGGTGACGTTGTGGCAGGAGCAGAGGGTGGCGGTGGCCGGCAGGGCATCGGCGCCCAGGGTCGGGGCGCCCTCGCCCACCGGCATGATCAGGCTGGCCGGGTCCTGGGGCAGCGGGATGCCGTTCTGGGCGTATTGCAGCAGGGTGTCGTAGTAGCTGTTGTCGCCCACCAGCACCGCGCCGAGCACCTGCTTGCCATCGGCGGAGACCACCAGACGGCGATAGCTGGCGCTGGCCTCGTCGATGTAGCGATAGCTGCGCGCACCCGGGGTGGCGCCATGGGCATCGCCAATGGAGCCCACGTCCACGCCGAGCAGCTTGAGCTTGGGGGACATGTCGGCGCCGGTGAAGGGGCTGCTCTGGCCGTGGCACAGCTCGGCGGAGACCAGGCGCGCCATCTGGTAGCCCGGGGCGACCAGGCCGAAGATGATGCCGCTCCAGGCCGCGCACTCGCCGATGGCGTAGATGGCGGGATCGCTGGTCAGGCAGAGATTGTCCACCGCCACCCCGCCGCGCGGGCCGAGTTCCAGACCACAGCCACGGGCCAGGGCATCCTGGGGGCGGATACCGGCGGAGAACAACACCAGATCGGTCTCGAGGAAATCCTCGCCGGCGAAGTTCATGCGGTAGCGGTATTCGCTGCCGGCGGTGATGTTCTGGGTGGCCTTGGACAGGTGCACGCCCACGCCCAGGTCTTCGATGCGCTGCCGGAGCGCGGCACCGCCCAGGTCATCCAGCTGCACCGGCATCAGCCGCGGGGCGAATTCCACCACATGGGCTTCCAGCCCCAGGGATTTCAGGGCGTTGGCCGCTTCCAGGCCCAGCAGGCCACCGCCCACCACCACGCCACGGCGGGCCTTGGCGGCGGCCAGGCGGATGGTGTCCAGGTCATCCAGGGTGCGGTACACCAGGCGCGAATCGCCCTCGGCGCCCTCGATGGGCGGCACGAAGGGATAGGAGCCGGTGGCCAGCACCAGGCGGTCGTAACCGAAGGCGCCCGCGGCGGTCTGCACCTCGCGCTGCGCGCGGTCGATGGCGGTCACCGCGCAGCCCAGGTGCAGCACCAGGCCGGGTACCGCATAGAGGCCGGCTTCGCTCATGGCCAGGGATTCGGCGTCGCGACCGGCGAAGTATTCGGAGAGGTGCACCCGGTCGTAGGCGCGCTGGCGCTCTTCGCCGAAGACGTGGATCTCGTAGTGATCCAGGGCGCCGGCGGCCAGCAGTTGCTCGACGAGGTGGTGACCGACCATGCCGTTGCCGACGACGATCAGGCGTTCTTTGCGGGTCACGATGCTGTTCATGGAGGCTATCCCCCGGCCGAGGCCAATCAGGTTGATTCGCGGCAATAAAAAAGGCGCCTGAAACCTTGCGGTCTCAGGCGCCTTTGCCTGTTCTCTGTGCGGAAGAGCCCTTGGCTCTGTTCCGTGCCCGTCGCCTGCAGTGGCAGTCGATCGCCGTTGATCGACCGGGCGACCCGAATTGGCGGGTCTGCCAAGGCTTTTGCATCGGCTGTGCCAGTTTCGCATCCGCGTCGGAAAAACCAGGTCCGGCGCGGCTTGCAGCCGCCGATAGCGAATTTTCCCCCTGGGCCAGGCGACCGCCCACTGGAACCACAACGGTGCAGGACCGCCCATGCTTGCCCCTTCCCGGCGCATCCGCACGACAGCCAGGGCGAGTCCTGCCGACCAGGTCGAGCCAGCGCCAGGCCAGTCTTCATGCCCCTCACACGATCAGGAGGGGCAAGCTGGCGCGGGCCTTGCTAAAC
>CAUQPA010000276.1:0-6010 GCA_963519325.1 uncultured Pseudomonas sp.
GCCCTTCTATGCCGAAAGCTCCATCACCTACTACCGCAGGATCTGTTCCAGCAGGCTGGCCTGACCATGCCCGCCCAGCCGACCTGGACGCAGATCGCCGAGTTCGCCGGCAAGCTGAATCAGCCGGACAAGGACCAGTACGGTCTGTGCCTGAGGGGCAAGGCCGGCTGGGGCGAGAACATGGCGCTGGTCACCACCATGGCCAATGCCTTCGGTGCGCGCTGGTTCGACGAGAAGTGGCAGCCGGAATTTACCGGCCCGGAATGGACCGCGGCGGCCAACTACTACGTCGACAACCTGAAGAAGTACGGCCCGCCCGGCGCCTCCAGCAACGGCTTCAACGAGAACCTGGCGCTGTTCAACAGCGGCAAGTGCGCCATCTGGGTCGACGCCAGCGTCGCCGGCTCCTTCACCATGGACAAGAACCAGAGCAAGGTGGCCGACAGCGTCGGCTTCGCCGGCTCGCCCCATGAGGTCACCGACAAGGGCTCCTCTTGGCTGTACGCCTGGTCGCTGGGCATCCCGGCCACCTCCAAGCACAAGGACGCGGCCAAGACCTTCGTGACCTGGGCCACCTCCAAGGACTACGCCAAGCTGGTCGCGGACAAGGATGGCATCGCCAACGTCCCGCCGGGCACCCGCAAGTCCACCTACAGCCAGGCCTACATGGACGCGGCGCCCTTCGCCAAGGTCTCCCTGGAGATGCTGCAGCACGCCGACCCGGCCCATCCCTCGGCCAAGCCGGTGCCCTATGTCGGCATCCAGTACGTGACCATTCCCGAGTTCCAGGCCATCGGCACCTCGGTGGGCAAGCTGTTCGCCGCGGCCCTCACCGGGCAGATGCCGGTCCAGCAGGCCCTGCAGGCGGCGCAGCAGTCCACCGCCCGGGAAATGAAGCGCGCCGGTTATCCCAAGTAGCGCCAGGTAGCGGGGTCCGCGCCACGCGGATCCCGCCCTCGCGGTTTCCTGCCTGACCCGTCGCTGGCGTCGCGAGACGCCAGTGCCTCGTCACGGCCTCCTGCCTTGCGGAGCATCGCCATGCAGACTTCCACGCTCAAGACGCCCGCCGTCGATACCCCTGCCGCCGCCCCCGCCCGTCGTCCTCGTCGGCGCGCCGGTCCCGGCTGGTTCCTGATCAGTCCGTCGGTGGCCCTGCTGCTGGTGTGGATGCTGGTGCCCCTGGGCATGACCATCTGGTTCTCGCTGATCCGCTACAACCTGCTGTATCCCGGCGAGCACGCCTTCGTCGGCCTGGAGAACTTCGAATACTTCGTCACCGACGCCGGCTTCTGGCCGGGCATGACCAATACCCTGCTGCTGGTGGGCAGCGTGCTGCTGATCAGCGTGGTCTTCGGCGTGCTGATCTCGGCGCTGCTGGAGGCCAGCGAGTTCTTCGGTCGCGGCATCGTGCGGGTGCTGCTGATCTCGCCCTTCTTCATCATGCCCACGGTCAGCGCGCTGATCTGGAAGAACCTGATCTTCCATCCGGTCTCCGGCATCCTCGCCGCGGTCTGGAAGTTGTTCGGCGCCACTCCGGTGGACTGGCTGGCCACCCATCCGCTGCTGTCGATCATCCTGATCGTCTCCTGGCAATGGCTGCCCTTCGCCATCCTCATCCTGATGACCGCCATGCAGTCGCTGGATCAGGAGCAGAAGGAAGCGGCCCGCTTGGACGGTGCCGGTCCGGTCGCCATCTTCTGGCACCTGACCCTGCCGCACCTGGCCCGGCCCATCGCCGTGGTGGTGATGATCGAGACGATCTTCCTGCTCTCGGTGTTCGCCGAGATCTATACCACCACCAGCGGCGGCCCGGGCTTCGCCTCCACCAACCTGGCCTACCTGATCTACAACCAGGCCCTGCTGCAGTTCGACGTCGGCCTGGCCTCCGCCGGCGGCCTGATCGCCGTGCTCATCGCCAACATCGCCGCCATCATCCTGGTGCGGATGCTTGGCAAGAACCTGACCCAACAGTGAGGACCCTGACATGCTGACGCTCAAGCAATCCCGGCGCCTGCAGAGCCTGCTGCTGGGCCTGCTCGCCTGGCTGGTGGCGCTGCTGCTGTTCTTCCCGATCTTCTGGATGGTGCTGACCAGCTTCAAGACCGAGATCGACGCCTTCGCCACCCCACCGCAGTTCTTCTTCATCCCCACGCTGGAGAACTACCTGACCATCCAGGCGCGCAGCGACTACTTCCACTTCGCCCTGAACTCGGTGGTGATCTCCTTCGGCGCCACCCTGCTCAGCCTGCTGCTGGCCCTGCCGGCGGCCTACTCCATGGCGTTCCACGAGACCAAGAACACCCAGCGCCTGCTGCTGTGGATGCTCTCCACCAAGATGCTGCCGGCGGTCGGGGTGCTGGTGCCCATCTACCTGCTGGCCAAGCAGTTCGAACTGCTCGACAGCCGGCTGCTGCTGATCGCCGTCTACACCCTGATCAACCTGCCGATCGTGGTCTGGATGGTCTACACCTACTTCAAGGACATCCCCAAGGACATCCTCGAGGCGGCGCGCCTGGATGGCGCCACCACCTACCAGGAAATCGTCCGGGTGCTGCTGCCGATCAGCAAGGGCGGCATCGCTTCCACCATGCTGCTGTCGCTGATCCTGTGCTGGAACGAGGCGTTCTGGTCGCTGAACCTGACCTCGTCCAATGCCGCGCCCCTGACCGCGCTGATCGCTTCCTACTCCAGTCCCCAGGGCCTGTTCTGGGCCAAGCTCTCGGCCGTCTCGACGCTGGCCTGCGCCCCCATCCTGATCTTCGGCTGGATCAGCCAGAAACAACTGGTGCGCGGCCTGTCCTTCGGCGCCGTCAAATAACAAGAGGATTCCTGTCATGGCCAATCTGAAAATCCGCAGCCTGCGCAAGGGCTTCGACTCGCTGGAAATCATCAAGGGCGTCGACCTGGACATCAACGACCGCGAATTCGTGGTCTTCGTCGGCCCCTCCGGCTGCGGCAAGTCGACCCTGCTGCGCCTCATCGCCGGCCTCGAGGAGGTCAGCAGTGGCACCCTGGAACTGGATGGTCGCGACATCACCGAGGTCTCGCCGGCCAAGCGCGACCTGGCCATGGTGTTCCAGACCTATGCCCTCTATCCGCACATGAGCGTGCGCAAGAACCTCTCCTTCGCCCTGGACCTGGCCAAGGTCGACAAGCAGGAGGTGGAGCGCAAGGTCAGCGATGCCGCGCGCATCCTGGAACTGACGCCGCTGCTGGAGCGCAAGCCGCGCCAGCTGTCCGGTGGCCAGCGCCAGCGGGTGGCCATCGGCCGCGCCATCGTGCGCCAGCCGAAGATCTTCCTGTTCGACGAACCCCTGTCCAACCTGGATGCCGCCCTGCGCGTGCAGATGCGCCTGGAACTGGCGCGCCTGCACCAGGAATTGCAGGCCACCATGATCTACGTGACCCACGATCAGGTGGAAGCCATGACCCTGGCCACCAAGGTGGTGGTGCTCAACAGCGGTCGCATCGAGCAGGTCGGCTCGCCCCTGGAGCTCTATCACCATCCGGCCAACCTCTTCGTCGCCGGCTTCCTAGGTACGCCGAAGATGGCCTTCTTCAAGGGCAAGGTGGTGGCCACCGACGCCCAGGGCGTCGAGGTGGCGCTGGACGCCGGTCCGCGCCTGCGCCTGCCGCGCCGGGGCGATGGCCTGGCGATCGGCAGCCCGGTGACCCTGGGCATTCGCCCGGAACACCTGCGCCTGGCCGCCGACGGCCAGTTGCCGGTGATCAGCGATGTGGCCGAGCGTCTGGGCAGCGACACCTACTGCCACATGGTCACCGAGGCCGAAGAGCCGCTGACCGTGCGCGTGCCGGGTGACTGCGCCGTCGCCTACGGCGAACGCCAGCGCCTGGCGCTGGACGTGGAGTTCTGCCACCTGTTCGACGAACAGGGCCGCGCCGTCGCCCCGCTGCTGCGCCAAGCCGCCTGATCAACCCCTTTCCCGCGTCCCCGTGCCCCTGTCCGGGCAGGGACGCCGCCTGCCAGGATCCTCGTCATGAAACTCAATCGCCAGCATCTCGCCCAACTCCCCGACTACATCGCCAAGCCCGCCTACGCCGCCTGCGAGCTGCGCCAGGGGATCGTCCACATCGGCGTCGGCGGCTTCCACCGCGCGCACCAGGCCATCTACACCGAGGCCCTGCTCAATCAGGGGCGCGACCTGGACTGGAGCATCTGCGGCGTCGGCCTGCGCGCCGAAGACCGCGCCATGCGCGACGCCCTGGCTAGCCAGGACTATCTCTACACCCAGGTGGTGCTGGCCGACGAGCCGGACACCGAGGTCCGGGTGGTGGGCGCCATCAGCGGCATGCTGCTGGCCGAGGACGGCACCCAGGCGCTGATCGACAAGCTGGCCCACCCCAGCACCCGCATCGTCTCCCTCACCATCACCGAGGGCGGCTACTGCATGGACGACAGTACCGGCGAATTCAACTTCAAGCTGCCACTGATCCAGCATGACCTGCAGCATCCGGGCGATCCGCGCAGCGTCTTCGGCTTCCTGCTGGCAGCCCTGGCCAAGCGCCGTGCCGCGGGCACCGGTCCCTTCACCGTGATGTCCTGCGACAACCTTCCGCACAATGGTCAGGTCACCCGCAAGGCGCTGCTGGCCTACGCCGCCCTGGTGGATGAAGAGCTGCACGGCTGGATCGCCGAGCAGGTCAGCTTCCCCAATGCCATGGTCGACCGCATCACCCCCATGACCAGCGCGGCCCATCGCCAGGCGCTGCTGGCCGAGCATGGGGTCGAGGACGCCTGGCCGGTGGTCTGCGAGCCCTTCCTGCAGTGGGTCCTGGAAGACAAGTTCGTCGCCGGCCGTCCGGCCTGGGAGGATGTCGGCGTGCAGTTCACCGACGACGTCACCCCCTACGAAGAGATGAAGATCAAGCTGCTCAACGGCAGCCACCTGGCGCTGACCTACCTGGGCTTCCTCAAGGGCTACCGCTTCGTCCACGAGACCATGGCCGACCCGCTGTTCGTGCGCTACATCCGCACCTACATGGACGAGGACGTCACGCCGCAGCTGGCCCCGGTGCCCGGCATCGATCTCGCGGAGTACAAGGACACCCTGATCGAGCGCTTCTCCAACCGCGCCATCGCCGACCAGCTGGAGCGGGTCTGCTCCGACGGTTCGTCGAAGTTTCCCAAGTTCACCGTGCCGACCATCAATCGCCTGATTGAGGACGGCAAAGAGCTGGATCGCGCGGCCCTGGTAGTCGCCGCCTGGGCGGTCTACCTGCGTGGCGTGGACGAGACCGGGGCGACCTATCGCATCCCCGATCCGCGCGCCAACTATTGCGAGGAGCTGGTGCAGGATCAGAAGAACCTCACCGAGCGCCTGCTGGGTGCCGAGGAAATCTTCGGTAAACACATCCCGAAATCCGCCGCCTTCGTTGCTGCCTTCGAGCGGCAGCTGTACAACTTGCGTACCCATGGGGTCAGCGCGACGCTGCAGACCCTGCTCGGCGATTAGGCTGCGGCTGAAAACGGCCTGCATCGGCGACTCTTCCGCCAAGCCCAGCAACAATAAGGAGCGGCCAGGCATGAGATTTCTCGGGATAGATTGCGGTACCCAGGGCACCAAGGTGGTGGTCCTGGATGCCGAGCGCGGTACCGTACTCGGTGAGGGCAGTGCCCCCCACCGGCTGACCGAAGGCGCCAACGGCCGTCGCGAGCAGGAACCGGCCGACTGGATCGCCGCCCTGGTCAGCGCCACCCGCGCCGCCCTGGCCCAGGCCGGCAGCGATGGCCAGGACATCCTCGGCATCGGCGTCTCCGGCCAGCAGCACGGCCTGGTATTGCTCGACGAGCGCGGCCAGGTACTGCGTCCGGCCAAGCTCTGGTGCGACACCGAATCCACCCCGGAAAACCAGCGCCTGCTGGAGCATCTGGGCGGCGTCGAGGGCTCCCTCGCCCGCCTGGGCCTGGCCATCGCCCCGGGCTACACCGTCTCCAAGCTGCTCTGGACCAAGGAGCAGCACCCCGAGGTATTCGCCCGCATCGCCCACG
>CAUQPA010000277.1:0-5996 GCA_963519325.1 uncultured Pseudomonas sp.
GTGCAGGAAGAGGCCCAGGGCATCCTGGCCCAGTTGCTGGTCGAGCGCCTGGCCCACCAGACCCTGTTGCGCGACCTGGTCCTGGGCATGATCGCGGCGGCCCTGGCGCTGCTGGGCTATACCTTCGCCGGCATCTACCAGGCGCTGCGCCTGGGGATCGCCGGACTGGTCAGCGTGACCGCTGCCGCCGCCCAGGGCGACCTGAGTCGCCGCGCCGCCCTGCGTGGCCGTGACGAGATCGCCGACATCGGCCGTAGCCTGGACTCGATGCTGGAGGCCTTCGGTCGGTCGCTGCGCGAGGTCGACCAGGCGTCCGCTGCGGTGGCCCAGGCCTCCGGCGCCCTGGCCGGTTCCATCGGCCAGGCGCGTGCGACCATGCAGGCGCAGCAGGCCGAGACCGATCAGGTGGCCACCGCCATCACCGAGATGACCGCCAGCGTGGCGGACGTCGCCCACAACACCGAAGGCGCCGTGGCCGCCGCCCAGCAGGCCGACGAGGCGACCCAGCAGGGCACCCGGGTGATGCGGCAGACGCAACAGGCCATCGAGGCCCTGGCCGCCGAAGTAGATCTCAGCGCCAGCAAGGTCGCCGCCCTGGCCAACCACAGCCAGGCCATCGGTGGCGTCATCGCGGTGATCCGTACCATCGCCGAGCAGACCAACCTGCTGGCGCTCAACGCAGCCATCGAAGCCGCCCGGGCGGGCGAGCAGGGGCGCGGCTTCGCCGTGGTGGCCGACGAGGTCCGGACCCTGGCCTCGCGCACCCAGACCTCCACCGAGGAGATCCGCCGCATCATCGAGCAGCTGCAGGGGGCGACCGCCGAGGCGGTGGGCCAGATGCAGGCCAGTCGTGGCCACGCCCTGACCGGCGTCGAGGCCGCCGAGCAGGCCAGCGTCAGCCTGAACAGCATCGGCTCCGCGGTGGAGCGGATCGTCGACGTCAACGTGCAGATCGCCAGTGCCGCCGAGCAGCAGGCGGCGGTTTCCGAGGACATCAACCGCAACACCATCGGCATCCGCGCCAGTACCGTCCAGGTGCTGGGCGGGATCGAGGCGGATGCCGGTACCGCCGAGCGCCTGGCCAGCCTCTCCCAGGACCTGCGCGGCGTCGTCGCGCGTTTCCGGCTCAGCGCCTGAGAGCACCACTCATCGGCGGAGGCTGGGCCGCGCTTTACAGAGCGGGCGGCTGCGGATAACTGTATAAATAGACAGTTATCCGCAGGAGCGCCGCGTCATGTCCATCACCGTCCTGGGTCGCCTGGAGTCTTCGCCGACCCAGGTGCCGCTTCATGAGGTTCGCCTCTCGTGCGGCTTTCCGTCGCCGGCGCAGGATCATCTGGAGCGCCAGGTCTCGCTGGATGAGCTGGTCGACCTGCGCGCCCCCCATACCTATGTGATCAAGGTCAGCGGCGACAGCATGACCGGCGTCGGCATCTTTCCCGGTGACCTGGTGATCGTCGACCGTTCGCGGCCGGCGCGGGTGGGGGACATCGTGGTGGCGGTGCGCGACCGCGAGCCCACGCTGAAGCGCCTGGGCCGGCGCGGCGCCAACTTCGTGCTGCTGGCGGAAAACCCGGCCTATGCGCCCCTGGTCATCGGCGAGCGCGACGACTTTGAGGTCTGGGGCGTGGCCACCCACGGCCTGCGGCGCTTCGGCCATGGCTGAGTCGGTGCTGGCGCTGATCGACTGCAACGCCTTCTACTGCAGTTGCGAGCGCGTCTTCCGCCCCGATCTCGCCCAGCGCCCGGTGGTGGTGCTGTCCAACAACGATCTGAAGGGTGCCAACTGTTAGCTAATCCATTACAGTCCGCCCCCCCCTGATCGAGGTTTGTCCCGGCTCTTGATGGGAGATCACTAATAGGGGCTTGAAGGCTGTGGAATGAGGTTAGTGCTCGCGACAAAAGACCTGACGGTAGCCGGTCGATCCTTCAAAGGTTTCCCGCTCTTGGTTGGTTCAGATGGCTGGCCTGTGGAACCGGCTCAATCATTCCTATGGCACATCCTAGTCGAGTCAGGTGAGGCACTCAGTGTTCTGACGTGGGAGGCCTATGGTCGCCGTCTGTTCGACTACTTCGCCTTCCTGGAGGCTAATGGCCTGGCCTGGAATGAGGAGAGTCAGGCAGATGGCCTGAGCGTCCTGTCGCGATATAGAGACTGGTCGAGCGGTGAGCTGGAGCTAGATCCCAGCACACTGAATAAGCGACTGAACCTAATTGTGAGGTTCTACCAATGGGCCAAGCAGCGTGATCTGATCGCAGTTCTACCCTTTGGCGAGCGAAGGGTCAGAGCGACTCCGCACTCTGGCTTTCTCAGTCACGTAGCGCGTCCTAACGCCGCGAGTACCAAACCCTCAGTGATGGTGCGAGAGCGTAAGCGATTGACCAAATTCCTGACCAAAGATCAGGCAAAGGTTTGCCTCGCCCTTGATGCAGATCCGAGTCACCGGATCTTGTTCCATCTAATGGTTCGTACTGGCCTTCGCTCCTGCGAGGCTCGCACTTTCCCTCTCAAGTACATCTTTAATCCTCGGCTGAAGAAGGGCCTACGTCCTGGGCAAATGATCAGCGTGGCTCTTGAACCATCGGACATGCATCTCAAGTACAACCGTCCGAGGACAATTGACGTGCCTTGGTCGCTGATGGAGGAAATGTGGTCGTACACGCTTCATAAGCGCGAAGTACGGAAAGCGACCGGCAACGGACGCACCACGGCCTTGGTGCTGACCAAGGAGGGGCGGCAATACGCGAAAGACTCTATCGTCGACGTGATGAAAGCGTATGAGCGCAAGTGCGGCTTTTATGTTAGGGCCCATATGCTTCGCCATACCTATGGAACTTATACCCTTCTTGCATTGCGAAAAAGCCGAGATTTTAAAGGCGAGCCGTTACTCTATGTCCGAGACAGAATGGGGCACTCCGACATTCAAACAACAATGGTGTATCTGCATCTAATTAATCAGCTAGAGGCTCAGTCTGTTCTTGCCCATGAGGATGAGATAGACATGATGTTTATGGCCGGCTCTACTCCAAGCGCCTGAGGTACTACTGTTGGCCCGAAAGAAAAGCTATAAGGCCGAGATGCATTCGGTCACTAAAGGATTCGAGACCGTAGAGAATAAGCTTGTAATCGATCTCCCGAAAAATCCTCGGAATGTAACTAAAATTGATCACACTCAGTACATTGGGCTTGGCTTTGACGCATGGGCCATTCAGAGCACTCATGTAATCAGGGCGCTGGTCAATGGAGGGAACTTCTCTCTGGCTACTCTTGTAGGGTACTCCAGCTATGGCCTTCGATATTTCATGGCCTTCTTGAAAAGCGGAGCGATTGATTCACCACCGTCATCCCCCAACAGTCTAACTAGACGGCATCTTGATCGATATGTTTCTTGGTTGAAGCTAAAATATCCAAACGGGTCGACTGCAAAGAACTATTACACTTCACTGAGGTCATTGATCATCAGTCTAATTGAATACGGATTCATTGAGACAGACAAAGATAATTTTCTTCCAGTTGTTCCTTTCCCGAATAACGCGAAATCCACCAATGACGCGAAGCCGCTCAGCCTCTCGGAAATGCAGGGTCTTATAACTGCACTAAAATCAGACTTAATAGCTATTCATAAGGGGTTATTCCCTGGGAATGACGCTGAAGCAATGACGGTCTTGTTACTGATTACAGCCGCCAGATCTGGCATTAACACTACGCCGCTCCTAGAAATGTCTAGAGATGCGCTCCAGCCACACCCATTCATCCCTAATCTTCGACTTTTGAACACCGTAAAAAGACGCGGAAAGGGTGCTCAGAGCAAAACCATTCGACAGACGGGACTGCATGACGAATACAACTCAATTCCTTTAGATGGGGTTGCTGTTGTAAATAAGGCTTTGTCAATTTCTGAACCACTGGTTGGGTTTGCACCTGAGAATATTAAGTCGCATGTTTGGCTATATAGATCCGGACAGAATGGGCATGGTCATAAGATAGTCGCGCTTGCTTCCAGCACGTTATTTCAATCAACGAAGAGTATTTGTGCGCGACACTCTTTGAAGGATGATCAGGGCAAGCCGCTGATCGTTAATCTCAGTCGTCTTCGAAAGACTATGGAAAGTAGGCTTTGGAAGCTCAGCGGCGGCGACCTACTGGAAGTGTCCGCCGTGATGGGCCAGTCCCCTAGCGTCGCTGATAACCATTATTTGAAGATAAATGACGAGATCAGGGTTGAGGGAGCGATCTTCGTCGGATCGGCTTTCACCGATCAGCTGCGTGGCATCAATGTCACACCGACACCCCCAGGAGGCTGTAAAGATAGCCTCTATGGAAGCCTGGCGCCCAAAGATGGTGTCACCCATTGTTCCGAGTTCATTCATTGCTTGACATGTCCTAGTTACGCAATTGTCGGTACTCTTGATGACTTGTATCGACTGTTCAGCTATCAGCAGTTTCTGCGCGCGGAGATGGAGTATTTTTTAACGGATGAGTGGGCGGGATGGCGCAAACGCCAAGGCGATTTCATCAGGCTCATTGACGAGTTTACGTCGAGAAAATTTAATATTGAACTGATCGAGGCGGCTAAAGCCAAAGCGAAAATGTCCCCTCATCCGTTCTGGGGATGCAAGATTGAGTTTATGCGGAAAATTCGAGGGGGCGATCTTGTCGGCTAATAGGAACTCCAAGGCAGCTCTCAAGGCCTATGATGTACTGTTCGCGCAACCTGTAACAGCCTCGGGCCTAAGCAAGGCTGAGCGAGATGCGATAGTTGTTAGTGCGATTGTTAATGATCATGGCGAAACTTTTGTATTAAGCAGATTTGGTGATGCTCGGTGGGATCTTCGGCCATTCTTTGATCAATCTAACGTAAGCGAGGGGCACAAGTATGTCAGTTGGGACTTTAATCTCCCACCTGAGATGATTGATGACTGCAAGGCAGTCGCGTATGCATGGTTCAAGAGAGGGCTCCCAGGGTCAAAGCCACCTGTCGCCAGGGGGATCACAACTCTCGTCAGCGCCAGCGTAATTCCGTTCATTCGTTGGCTTAGTGGCTTGGGAATTGAACGGTTTTCCGATGTTCGGCCTATACATATCAGCAATTACATACATCATTGCAAGTCAGAATCATTGAGGCCGATGCCTCTTTATTCCAGGCTGCGGATAATTGATTTTTTATGGATTTTCTCTGTCGAAACCATTTCCCCTCTTCAGTATTTTCCATGGGGAGAGTCGTCCCTGTGGCGAGTTAGCGGAATTGGAGAAACAAGGGGCAGTTCAGCTGCTAATAAGAACACCGGTAGGACGGATATAATTCCACCAGACGATCAGGCGAAGATATTTAATTACTGCGAGCAGGTCGTCCATGAGGCGAAAGAAGATTTGATGGTCACCGGCATTGGCACCTTTACTCGCCGCAGCTCCAAAATGATTAATTGTCGTGATGCTGTCTTATACATCGCGTCAATTACCAGCGGCATGCGTAACGAAGAAGTCATCGGAATTGAAGTCGGTGCATGGCGAAAAGAGGTGGTGGATGGTGTTACTTACTGCTGGGTAATCACGACCGAGCATAAAACAGGAAAGGGGCGAGTCGAATATCTTGTCCCTGAGCTTACGCTGGATGCGTTAAATCTCTTTGCCATGTGCTCAACCCCAATGAGAAGAGAGCTTGAGGCGGAGTTGAGCGACCTTGAACTGTCGCCCAACTCAACTGACTCCGCTGATCTTTTGCTTCGATTGGAGAAGGCCAGAAAAGACTCGAAGAGACTGTTCCTCTGCTTGAATGGAAGCGGCAACAAAACCGAGCGTGTTGGACACATCGAAGTGCTCAGCGCCGCAGGTTCCAATGAGGCCTTCAAGCGGCTCGCAAAAGCCGCTGGAAGTGATTGGCCATTGCGGACTCACCAGTGCCGTCGCACCTATGCCCGGTGCTTTGTAGAGTCTCGTATGGGGCGTGCTTCGCTTGTATTCCTCAAGTGGCAGTTCAAACACAGCAGTATGAGCA
>CAUQPA010000278.1:0-5971 GCA_963519325.1 uncultured Pseudomonas sp.
TGTCTGGACATATGACTCTGGTCGAAGAAGCCCGCCTCCACCGCCGCCTGGGCCAGGCCCACCCCCAGGCGCACCTGCAGCCGTACCCGATCCAGCCGCCGCAGGGTCAGGTAGCGGTGCGGACTGGTGCCGAAGTAGGCGCGGAAATCCCGGGTCAGACTCCAGCGATCCCGACCGGCGCAGCGCGCCAGGTCGTCGAGGGTAACGGCCTGGTCGAGATGGTCCTCCAGGTATTCACGGGCACGCAGGGCGGCGCCGAAGTCGACCCGACCACGACTGGGCCAGGCCTGGCAGACCTCGGCCAGGGTGGCGACCAGGCCATAAAGCGCATCGTCACGCCCCAGGGCATCGGGATGCTCGTCGAGGGCGGCGAACACCGCATCGGTGGCTCGCGCCAGGCGCGGATCGTGGGACGTGCTCTCGCGGTGGAAGGGCAAGGGCCGTCCACCCAGGATGTCCTGCACCAGGGTCGGCGGCAGATAGAGCATGCGATAGCGAAAGCCATCGGCGGCGCCGGCACGGCCGTCGTGGACCTCGTCCGGGTGCAGGATCATGGTCTCGCCCGGCAGGCTGTTGGTCTTGGCGCCACGATAGGAAAAGCTCTGCACCCCGGCCAGGGTGCGGCCGATGGCATAGGTGGCGTGGCGATGCGGATCGAAGGCATGGCCACTGAAGAAGGCCTCGATGGACTCCAGCTCGGCACAGGCCGGGGCATGCCTTACCCAATCCGTGGCGCCGGGCAATTCGATCTGGGTGCTCATGGCGACTCCTCCGGCGCTCAGCCTAGCAGACCGCGCCAGGCATCGTGGAGCAACAGCAAGGCGCAACCGACCAGACTCAGCCCCAGCACCCGATTCACCCAATGCAGCCCGCGCCCGCGCACCAGGTAGCGCCCCAGTCCGGCGCCGAGCAGGGCATAACCGGCCGGCGCGCCGCCCGCCGCCAGCGCCAGGGGTAAGGTGCAGAGGGCGATCTTCACCCCGGTTATCTGGGCAGCGGGAAACATCACCGTGGCGATGGGCAGCACTGCCAGCCAGCCTTTGGGGTTGAGGCCCTGGATCAGCAGGCCACGGGTGAAGGTCAAGCGCTCCGCCGGCGCGCCCTGCCCCTCCGCAGCCGGCGGTGCGGCGGTGGCGATGCGATAGCCCATATAGAGGCTGTAGCCCGCGCCGACCAGTGCCAGCCAGGGTAGCCACGCCCCCGCGACGACGGCCGCACCGGCATAACCCAGCGCCAGGAACATCAGCAGCATGGCGCAGCCCACCCCGGCATAGAACCCCAGCGCCCGGCGGGCCTGGCCGCGCAGACCAGCGTTCAGCCCCAGGGCGTTGACCGGACCGGGGCTGTAGATGACGCTGAAGGCATAGAGAACGATTTCCAAGGGGCACCTGCCAGGCTTCGAGAAGGAGACCCAGGCTAGCCAGCGCGCCTGGGGTCTGGCTTGTACGTCTGTGGCTGAGCACCTTGAGAGTCATCCTACAACTCGGCAATATCTGGGCTCCCCTGCCACGGAGCCCGTCCTTGTCCAGTGATCGCAACGCCCAGCCTTGGCGCGGCCGGGCCGACGGCAAGCCGCCGACGCTGAAGGACGTGGCCCGCCTAGCCGGGGTCTCGCCGATCACCGTCTCGCGCACCCTCAACCAGCCGGAGATCGTCCGCCCGGCACTGCGTGAAAAGGTCTTCCGGGCGGTACGCGAGAGCGGCTACCAGCCGGCCATGCTCACCACCGGCGGTACGCCCCAGGAGAGCCGGCTGATCGCCGTGCTGGTACCCACCATCGTCAACTCCATCTTCGCTGATACCGTGCAGGCACTCATGCAGCGGCTGACCGAGGCCGGCCACCAGACCCTGCTGGGCCTGACCGACTACTCCGCCGAGCGGGAGGAACGGTTGCTTGAAGCCCTGCTGCGGCGGCGCCCCGACGCCATGGTACTGACCGGCACCCTGCATACCGCGGCCAGCCGGCTGCGGCTATCCCAGGCCGGCATTCCGCTGGTGGAGTGCTGGGACCAGGGCGAGTGCCCGCTGGACATGCTGGTGGGCTTTTCCCATGTCGCGGTGGGCCAGACCGTTGCCCGGGAGCTACTGACGCGCGGCTATCGTCGCTTCGCCAGCCTGACCCTGGACGATCCTCGCGGGCGCCTGCGCCGTGATGCCTTTACCGCCGAACTGGCCTACCACGGACTGGCCGCGCCGCCTGATGTCAGCCTGCCGCCACCGGCCACCCCGGCCTTGGGTCGCCAGGGACTGGCGCGGCTGCTCGAGGCCGATACCCGCCCCGAGGTAGTGGTCTGCAGCTCCGACACCCTTGCCCACGGCGTGCTGGCTGAAGCTCATGCCCGCGGCCTACGGGTACCAGGGGATCTGGCAGTGATGGGCTTCGGCAACCTCGCCAGCGCCGCCCACTTGATCCCGGCGCTGAGCACCGTGGATGTGCGCGGCGCCGCGATGGGCACCCATGCTGCCGAGGCGCTGCTGTCCCGGCTGGCAGGCACGGACGCACCGCAGCAACGGGATACCGGCTTCGAACTGGTCATGCGCGAGAGCACGCGCTGACGCTTGAATGATTGCGTAATCAGCTTAGCGTCCCTCAGCAGGTGCCGGCCTCGCCGCCGGTCTTGCCCGCTGAAAAGGACAATAACAATGCGTAACCCCACTGCTCCTTCGCGGCGTACCCACGTCCGCTATCTCGTCCTGGCGATGATCTTCCTGGTCACGGTATTCAACTACGTCGACCGCGCCACCCTCTCCATCGCCGCACCGGCCATGCGCCACGACCTCGGCTTCGACGCCGTGACCATGGGCCTGGCCTTCTCCGCCTTCGGCTGGGCCTACACCGCCATGCAGATTCCCGGTGGCATCGTGCTGGACCGTTTCGGTTCGCGGCTGGTGCTGGGCGCCAGCCTCATCCTCTGGTCGGCGCTGACCTTCCTGCAAGGCTACGTCGGCCTCTTCTCCTCGGCCCTGCTGGCGCTGTTCGTGCTGCGCTTTCTGATGGGCGTCGCCGAGTCGCCGGCCTTTCCGGCCAATAACCGCCTCACGGTGATGTGGTTCCCGCGCCAGGAGCGCGGTCTGGCCACTGCCATCTTCCAGTCGGCGCAGTATTTCGCCCTGGCGATGTTCACGCCGCTGATGGTGATCCTGCTCAACCAGTTCGGCTGGGAGCACGTGTTCTTCTGGACCGGCGGCGCCGGCATCCTCATCGGCCTGCTGTGGTTCGCCACCGTGCAGGAGCCGCGGCACGACCGGCGCGTCAGCCAGAGCGAGCTGGACCACATCGAGGCCGGCGGCGGCCTGCCCGACCTGGGCGACACCCGGGCACCTTTCAGCTGGCGCACCTTCAAGGCCATCAGCGGCAATCGCATGATGCTCGGCATCTACCTGGGGCAGTTCTGCCTGACCACCATCACCTGGTTCTTCCTCACCTGGTTCCCCACCTACCTGGTCGAGGCCAAGGGCCTGACGATGCTCAAGGTCGGCCTGATCGCCGCTATCCCGCCGGTAGCCGGCTGCCTGGGCGGCGTCATCGGCGGACTCTGGTCGGACGGCATGCTGCGCCGCGGCTACAGCCTCACCGCCGCGCGCAAGACGCCGATCATCGTCGGCCTGCTGCTCTCCAGCACCATCGTGGTGGCCAACTACACCCAGTCCATCGCCCTGGTCACCCTGGTGATGTTCGTCGCCTTCTTCGCCAAGGGCGTGGGCAACCTGGGCTGGTGCATCGTCGGCGACGTCTCGCCCAAGCGCGCAATGGGCGTGAGTGGGGCGATCTTCAACTTCTGCGGCAACATCGCCAGCATCGTCACCCCGCTGGCCATCGGCCTGATGATCAACCAGCTCGGCTCCTTCGACGTGGCCCTCACCTATGTCGCCGCCATGGGTCTGCTCGGTGCCTTCTCCTACCTGGTCATCGTCGGCCCGCTCAAGCGCCTGGACCTCGGCGAGCTCAACGATGAGCCACCCGCAACCGCCGACGCCGCCCTGCCTGTAACCAGTCCCTGATTCCCCCACCCTGGAGCTTCCCACCATGACCGATACCTCCTACAGCGCCGACCAGGACCGCATCGCCTGGATCCGCCTGGTTTCCGTGTTCCTGCCCCTGGCCACCCCCATCAGCGACGCCAAGGTGCTCACCGGCCGCCAGAAGCCGATGACCGAGATCGCCATCCTTTTCGTCGAGATCGAGACTCGTGATGGCCAGCGCGGCCTGGGCTTCAGCTATTCCAAGCGCGCCGGTGGACCCGGCCAGTTCGCCCACGCCAGGGAGATCGCCCCGGTGCTGCTGGACGAGAACCCCAGCGACATCCAGAAACTCTGGACCAAGCTCTGCTGGGCCGGCGCTTCGGTGGGGCGCAGCGGCCTCGCCACACAGGCCATCGGCGCCTTCGACGTGGCCCTCTGGGACCTCAAGGCTCGCCGCGCCAACCTTTCCCTGGCGCGCCTGCTCGGCGCCCAGCGCGACTCGGTGCGCTGCTACAACACCTCCGGCGGCTTCCTGCACACGCCGCTGGAGCAACTCCTGGTGAATACCGACCTCTCCCGCGAGAAGGGCATCGGCGGCATCAAGCTCAAGGTCGGCCAGCCCGATTGCGCCCTGGACCTGGAGCGTGTCGCCCGCGTGCGCCGCCACCTGGGCGACGGCTTCCCGCTGATGGTCGACGCCAACCAGCAGTGGGACCGCCCCACCGCCCAGCGCATGTGCCGGCGCTTCGAGGAATTCAACCTGATCTGGATCGAAGAGCCGCTGGACTGCTATGACGCCGAGGGCCACGCCGCCCTGGCCGCCGCCTTCGATACCCCCATCGCCACCGGCGAAATGCTCACCAGCATCGCCGAGCATCAGGAATTCATCCGCCTGCGCGGCGCCGACTTCCTCATGCCGGATGCGCCCCGGGTCGGCGGCATCACCCCCTTCCTCAAGGTGGCCGCCCTGGCCGAGCAGGCCGGCGTGATGCTGGCACCGCACTTCGCCATGGAGTTGCACGTGCACCTGGCCGCCACCTATCCCACCGAGCCCTGGGTGGAACACTTCGAATGGCTGGAGCCGCTGTTCAACGAACGCCTGGAAACCCGTGACGGGCGGATGCAGGTGCCGACCCGTCCGGGTCTCGGGCTGTCCCTAAGCGAGCGGGTGCCCGGCTGGACGGCGCAGGAGGCGGAATTCGGCCAACGCGGCTGACGTCCGCTCTGGCCCGCGAACTCCGCCGGGGTGTGGCACTCTATCCAGGCCAAGGCCTGGAAGAGAGAGCCCTATGTTCGGATCGCTGCGCAGTCGCCTGCTGGCCGTGTTGCTGTTGCTCGGCGGCATGGCCATCGGGGTTGGCTGGCTGATGATCCTGCTGCTGCGCCAATCGGAAAGCGCCCAGCTCGGCCAAGCCAAGGTCGAAGCCGAGCAGGCCTGCCAGACCATCGCCAGCAGCTACCGCTTCTACAGCAACGGCTGGTCCGGGCCCAGCGCCGGCCTGGCCGATCCGGCATTGCGCCAGGGCCTGACCGGCGTGGCCAGCGTCGCCCTGCTGCGCTATCGCGGCATGGCCGGTGGGTTGTGGCAGGAACAGGCCGGGCTGTTGGCCGACGCCAGTCCCTTCACCCTCGCCGACGCCGAGCGCCAGCACCTGGCGGAGCTCGCCGCCGCCAGCCTGGCCGAGGTGCGTGGCCTGAGCGAATCCTTCAGGGTCGACGGCACCACCGTACTGGTCGCCGCCTGTCCACTGTCCGGGCCCATCGCCAATCTCGCCGCCTGGACCCTGACCCGCCTCACCTTCGCCGACGGCAGTGGCCAGCGCCAGCTCAAGCTGGGCCTGGGCCTGCTGTTGCTGGCCCTGCTTGCCACCACCCTGCTGCTCGGCCGGCTCACCTGGCAGTGGTCGCGGCATGTCGCCCGGGTCGAGCGCGACCTCGGGGCGACCGCCAGTCACGACCTGCCGACCCTCGCCCTCACCGGCGAGCGGGAGCTGGACCGGGTGCTGGC
>CAUQPA010000279.1:0-5963 GCA_963519325.1 uncultured Pseudomonas sp.
GGTAGCGGGAATCGAACCCGCATCATCAGCTTGGAAGGCTGAGGTTCTACCACTGAACTATACCCGCAGAGCCTAAGCGCTCTAGCAATCTGGTGGAGGGGGAAGGATTCGAACCTTCGAAGTCTGCGACGTCAGATTTACAGTCTGATCCCTTTGGCCACTCGGGAACCCCTCCAAAGTGAGGTGGCATTTTCTTCATCTGCCCTCCTCTTGTCAAGGATCTTTTTAAAATCTCCTTAACAATCAGTGCTTTCGCCTCGCACGCTGGCGTTATCAGCGAAAGCGGGCGCAGTTTATGCAACCTGCTGGAACTACGCAACCCCGGAACGCAAAAAAAAGCTTAAAAAACAAAGGCCGCCTTGCGGCGGCCTGTGTCTGGAGGCTGGGACTCCGGTTACAGCTGGGGGCCGGCCGCCAGGATGGCGTCGGACACGCCGGAGAACTTCTTGAAGTTCTCGACGAACTTGCCAGCCAGCTCGCGCGCTGCCGCGTCGTAGGCCGCACCGTCCTGCCAGGTATCGCGAGGATTGAGCAGGACGGTATCCACGCCCGGCACCGCGACCGGAACGTCGAGGTTGATCACCGGCACGTGGCGGGTCTCGGCGCCAATCAGGGCACCGCTCTGGATGGCCGCGATCACCGCACGGGTGGTCGGGATGTTGAAGCGCTTGCCGACGCCGTAGCCGCCGCCGGTCCAGCCGGTGTTGACCAGGTAGACCTTGGAACCGAAGCCCTGGATGCGCTTGATCAGCAGATCGGCATATTCCGCGGCCGGGCGTGGGAAGAAGGGGGCGCCGAAGCAGGTGGAGAAGGTGGACTTGATGCCCGGGCCGGAACCCATCTCGGTCGACCCCACCAGGGCGGTGTAGCCGGACAGGAAGTGATAGGCCGCCTGCTCATTATTAAGGATGGATACCGGCGGGAGCACACCGGTGAGGTCGCAGGTCAGGAAGATGACCGCATTGGGCTCGCCACCCAGGTTGTGCTCGGCGCGCTTGTCGATCAGTTCGCGCGGGTAGGCAGCACGGCTGTTCTGGGTCAGGCTGTCGTCGGCGTAGTTGGGTTCACGGGTCTGCGGATCGAGGACCACGTTCTCCAGCACGGCACCGAACTGGATAGCCTTCCAGATGACCGGCTCGTTCTTCTCGGACAGGTCGATGCACTTGGCGTAGCAGCCACCCTCCATGTTGAAGACGGTGCCCACGCCCCAGCCGTGCTCGTCGTCACCGATGAGGTAGCGACTCTGGTCGGCGGACAGGGTGGTCTTGCCGGTACCGGACAGACCGAAGAACAGGGTGACATCGCCCTCCTCGCCCACGTTGGCCGCGCAGTGCATCGGCAGCACGTCCTTTTCCGGCAGCAGGAAGTTCTGCACGGAGAACATGGCCTTCTTCATCTCGCCCGCGTAGCGCATGCCGGCGATGAGCACCTTGCGCGCCGCGAAGTTGATGATGACGGTACCGTCGGAATTGGTACCGTCCCGCTCCGGCTCGCAGACGAACTCCGGGGCGTTGAGGATTTCCCAGGCCGGCTTGGACTGGGGGTTGTACTCGGCCGGGTTGATGAACAGGCAGCGGCCGAACAGGTTGTGCCAGGCGGTCTCGGTGCGCATGATGACGGGCAGGTAGTGCTCGACGTCAGCGCCTACATGCACGTGGGAGACGAAGTGATCACGCTCGTCCAGGTAGGCACTGACGCGCTCCCACAGAGGAGCGAACTTCTCCTCCGGGAAGGGCCGGTTGATCGGCCCCCAGTGAATGGCAGCGCGCGTGGAGGCTTCCTCGACGATGAAGCGGTCAACCGGCGAACGCCCCGTGCGATGCCCCGTCCTGACGACCAGCGAGCCGTTGGCGGCCAGTTCTCCTTCGCCACGTCGCAGGGACTCTTCCACTAACTGCGCGACGCTGATATCGGTATACACGTTGGCTTTCGTCATTTCGTTCCCCATGGCCCTGGGCCGTTCCTCATGCTTGTAGCTCTTACACGGCAGAACTACACGTTGCGGGATTATGCCAGAAAGCCTTCGGGCAATTGCAACGGCTAGTGGCGGGTATTTCCCGGGGTTTGCGTGCCGCCGCCCGCAAAAATCTGCGCGATATCGGCGGCGTCGAACACCTGCTGCTCATTGCAAAACTGACAATCGACCTGAATTTTCCCCTGCTGTTCATCGAGCAGGCTCTCGACGTCCGCCTGCCCCATGCTGACCAGGGCATTGGCGGCTCGATCGCGCGAACAGCTGCAGTTGAAGGCCACCCCCTGGCCGTCGAACAGGCGTACCGTTTCCTCGTGGAACAGGCGGTGCAGGATCACCGGGTTGTCGAGGCCCAGCAGCTCTTCCGCTGTCAAGGTATCGGCCAGGGTGACCACGTGCTCCCAGCTGTCCTGGCGGGCCTGGGCATCCTTGATGCGCGCCGGCGGAAGCTGCTGCAGCAGCAGGCCGCGGGCGCGACGGCCATCGGCATTCAGCCAGAAGCGGGTGGGCAACTGCTCGGACGTAGCGAAATAGCCCGACAGGCATTCCGCCAGGTTGGCGCCCTCCAGGGGAACGATGCCCTGGTAACGCTGACCGTGGCGGGGATCTATGGTGAGGGTCAGGATGCCGTCCGGCATCAGCTCGTCCAGGGCTGCCGAGGCCGCCATCGCCGCTTCGTCGTAGCGGGCGATACCGCGCACCTCGCGCTCGCTGGAGCACTCGACCATGAGCAGCGGGATGGGACCGCTGGAGCGCGCCTGCAGCACCAGCAGCCCTTCGAACTTCAGGGTTCCGCAGAGCAGGGCCGCCGCCGCCAGCATCTCGCCCAGCAACTGGGCCACCGGCTCCGGATAGGGATGCTTGGCGAGGACCTCGGCGTAGCTGCGATCCAGGGTGGCCAGCTCGCCGCGGACATCGGTTTCGTCGAACAGGAAGCGCTGGGTGAAATCGTGGGAAGTCATGAACTACCTATATAAGGAGGAGGGCCGCGAAGGTCGACCGACGCGGCGCAGGCCGGGACCGCGGGACGGGCCTGGCCGATGGAGGGATCCGGCGAGCGACGACGGATTCAGTCGTTGAACGGGTGGACGTACTCGCGGAACTGATGGATCTGGCGGCGCTGCTTCTTGGTGGGGCGGCCGTCGGTCTGCAGGCCGAGATTGCCGGCCTTGCGGGCGGCCGCCGCCTGCTCACGGGCGGCGACGCTTTCGGGCGTCTCGGCATAGAGCTGCTGGGCCTCGGGCGCACCACGCCGGTCCTGGGACAGGGCGACGATCACCACGGTCTTTTCGTCATAACCCTGGCGGATGGTAAGCACTTCGCCGACGCGCGGTTCCTTGCTGGGCTTGCAGCGCTCGCCGCGGCACTGGACCTTGCCTCCCTCGAGGGCAGCCTTGGCCAGCGCACGGGTCTTGAAAAAACGTGCCGCCCATAGCCATTTATCAAGGCGCATCCGTTCTTCACTGTGATCTACTGCATGCATCGAATAAAAGGTCTCCTGTCGGGTCCTAGCCTCGTCTCAAGAACTCTAAACCATCAGACCGACGCTGCAAGCGCGCCTCTGGAGAGCCATGACCACATTCTTTCCTTCCGACCTGACCGGGCAGACCCGTTGTGCGGGCTGCCAGCAGTCGGAACCTCTGGGCTTCGACTTCGACTTTGCCTACCAACCCATCGTGGACCTGGGCAAGAGCGCGGTCTTCGCCCGGGAAGCCCTGGTTCGCGGACCGGGCGGCGAGGGCGCGCTGTCGGTGCTCAACCAGGTCACCGACAGCAACCGCTATCGCTTCGACCAGCTGTGCCGCACCAAGGCCATCGCCACCGCAGCGGCGCTGGGCATGCAGGAAAGTCTGTCGATCAACTTCCTGCCCAATGCCGTCTACCGTCCCGAGCTGTGTATCCGCAGCACCCTGGCTGCCGCTCGCGAACACGGCTTTCCCCTGGAGCGGCTGATCTTCGAAACGGTGGAGACGGAGCATGTGTCCAGCAACCACCTGACGCACATCCTGCGCGAGTATCAGCAATTCGGCTTCAAGACCGCCATCGACGACTTCGGCGCCGGGCATTCCGGCCTGACGCTGCTGGCCGACTTCCAGCCGGACCTGATCAAGCTCGACATGGCGCTTATCCGCGACATCGACCGCGACCGGGTGCGCCGTACCATCGTGCGGGGCGTGATCGCCATGTGCAGCGAGTTCGGCACCCAGGTCATCGCCGAGGGCGTGGAAACCGCTGCGGAACGCGATTGCCTGCGTGACCTCGGCATCGAGCTGATGCAGGGCTATCTGTTCGCCAAGCCAGCGTTCAAACAGCTCGTCGATCCGCAACATTTAGGCGGAGGCCACTGATTTCAAGGAGCAGCGATGAGCAAATCTGCCGAACCGGTCATCATCGGCCTGAGCGAGTGGGTGGCACTGCCTGAACTGGGCGTGGTGGGCCTGAGGGCCAAGATCGATACCGGCGCCAGTACCTCGGCGCTGCATGCGACGGAGGTCCAGCCGTTCATGCGCGGCAAGGAGCGCTGGGTGAGGTTCACCGTGCACTTGGGGACGCTCGTCCAGTCACGCCATCGGCATTGCGAGGCGCCGCTGGTGGCGAAGAAGACCATCCGCAGCTCCAATGGCATCGCCCAGACCCGTTATGTCATCCGTACCCTGCTGGCCCTGGGCGAGTGCCAGTGGCCGGTGGAATTCACCCTGGCCTGCCGCAAGAGCATGCGCTATCGCATGCTGCTCGGGTCCAAGGCCTTGATCGATGGTGGCCTGCTGGTGAATCCGGCCGTCTCCTATGCGCAAGACAAACCCCAGTTGTCCCTTACTCCGGCCTCCGGTGCCCCATGAAAATCGCCGTTCTCTCGCGTAATCCCAATCTCTATTCCACCCGGCGCCTGGTCGAGGCCGGGGTCAGCCGTGGCCACGAGGTGGTCGTGGTCGACACCCTGCGCGCGTACATGAACATCGCCAGCCACAAGCCACAGATCCACTACCGGGGCAAGCCCCTGGAGGGCTTCGATGCGGTCATCCCGCGGATCGGTGCCTCGGTGACCTTCTATGGTTGCGCGGTGCTGCGCCAGTTCGAGATGCAAGGCGTCTTTCCGCTCAACGAGAGCGTGGCCATCAGCCGGTCGCGCGACAAGCTGCGTTCCCTGCAGCTGCTTTCACGCAAGGGCATCGGCCTGCCGGTGACCGGCTTCGCTCACTCCCCGGACGACGTGCCGGATCTGATCCAGATGGTCAACGGCGCGCCCCTGGTGATCAAGGTCCTCGAAGGCACCCAGGGTATCGGCGTGGTGCTGTGCGAGACCGAGAAGGCCGCGGAGTCGGTGATCGAGGCCTTCATGGGCCTGAAGCAGAACATCATGGTCCAGGAGTACATCCGCGAGGCGGGCGGCGCGGACATCCGCTGCTTCGTGGTCGGCGACAAGGTCATCGCCGCGATGAAGCGCCAGGCGGCGCCGGGCGAATTCCGTTCGAACCTGCACCGTGGCGGCACCGCCAGCCTGATCAAGATCACCCCCGAGGAACGCATGACCGCCCTGCGCGCCGCCCGCGCCATGGGCCTGAGCGTGGCCGGGGTGGATATCCTGAGATCCAATCACGGGCCGCTGGTGATGGAGGTCAATTCCTCGCCCGGCCTGGAAGGCATCGAGCAGACCACCGGCAAGGACGTGGCCGGGATCATCATCGAGTACTTGGAGAAGAACGCCGAGCCGGGGCTGACGCGGACCAAGGGCAAGGGTTGAGGTCATTGGGTGCTGGGCTTCGCTGCGCTCAGCCCAACCTACGCACTGGCTTTTAGGGTCCCCTTATCGCGGCCATGCCGGTGCGCCGTTGCGACCGCTCCTACAGGTTCGATGCAACCCATGGCCGCGATAAGGTAGCGGCTCAGCTCGCGCTGCGGGGGAGCAGCAGACCCAGGGGCAGCAGTACCCGGGCCTCCACCCCTCCCCCTTCGCGGTTGCGCAGTTCGGCGCTGCCGCCGTGCTGCGCGG
>CAUQPA010000280.1:0-5963 GCA_963519325.1 uncultured Pseudomonas sp.
GGGTAGAGCGGGCCGTTGACGATGTCGAAGTAGCGCGAGGTGTACTTGTTCGGCTTGGCCGCGTCGAAGGGCCGGCCGCTGCTCAGGTGGTTGTAGTAGAGCGGTACCTGGCCCACTTCGCGGGGGAAGGTCATGGTCAGCTTGCCGGAGGGGTTGTAGTCGCCGAACAGCACGTCGGCCACGGCGTTGCCGCCCTCGGTGCCGGGGAACCAGGCTTCGAGCAGGGCGTTGGCCTGCTCCTGTTCCCATTCCAGGGCCAGCGGGCGGCCGTTCATCAAGACCAGCACCAGTGGTTTGCCGGTGGCCTTGAGCGCCTTGATCAGGTCGCGCTGGGTATCGGGCACGCTGATGCGGGCGCGGCTGGAGGCCTCGTGGGCCATGCCTTGGGATTCGCCGACCACGGCCACCACTACGTCGGCCTGGCGCGCGGCGGCCACGGCCTCGGCGATCAGCTCGGCCGGACGGCGTTCATCCACCGCCACCGAGGGTTCGTAGGAGTTGAGATAGGCCAGTACATCGCCCTTGGCGTAGAGCACCTTGCCCTGGCCGGCCACGGCGTTTTCCAGCCCGCGGCGGATGGAGACGGCCTGGGCGGCCACGCCGGCGGCGGACCAGTTGCCCATGACGTCGCGCGGGCTGTCGGCCAGCGGGCCGACCACTGCCAGGGTGGCGCCCTTGCGCAGCGGCAGCACGGCCTTTTCGTTCTTCAGCAGCACCAGGCTTTCGCGCGCCACCTGGCGCGCCTCGGCGCGGTGCAGGCGCGATTCGGCGTTGGTGTCGACCGGATCCTGGCCCTGCAGGCGTCGATAGGGATCCTCGAACAGCCCCAAACGATACTTGGTCAGCAGCATGTCGCGCACGGCCTGGTCGATCTCGGCCTGGGTCACCTTGCCGGCGGCCAGCAGGGCGGGCAGCTGCTTGCCGTAGACGTCGTCGTGCATGTTCAGCTCGACGCCGGCCTTGAGCGCCTGTTCGGCGGCATCACGGGTGTCCTTGGCCACGCCGTGCAGCACCAGCTCGTTGATGGCGCCATGGTCGCTGATCAGCAGGCCCTTGTAGTTCCAGTCCTTGCGCAGCAGGTCCTGCAGCAGCCAGCGATTGGCCGTGGCCGGGACGCCGTTGATGCTGTTGAGCGCCACCATCACCGCTCCGGCACCGGCCTCGGCGGCGGCGCGATAGGGCGGCTGGTAGTCCTGCTTCAGCCGCTGCGGAATCATGTCGACGTTGCTGTTGTCGCGCCCGTCTTCCACGGCGCCATAGCCGCCGAAGTGCTTGATGCTGGCCATGAGGCTGTCGGGGGCGCGCAGGTCGTTGCCCTGGTAGGCACGCACCAGGGTGGCGCCGATACGCGAGGTCAGCCAGGTGTCTTCGCCGAAGGTTTCCGAGGCACGGCCCCAGCGCGGTTCGCGGGTGACGTCGACGGTGGGCGAGAAGGTCAGGTCGAGGCCGTCGGCGGCCGCTTCGAGGGCGGAAATGCGCCCGCTGGTGGCGATGGAATCGAGATTCCAGGTGCTGGCCAGGCCCAGGTTGATCGGGAAGATGGTGCGCATGCCGTGGATGACGTCGTAGGCGTAGAACAGCGGGATCTTCAACCGGCTATGGGCGACCTGGTCCTGCATCTGGCGGATGTCGGGGCGGGTCACGGTGTTGAACATGGCGCCCACCTTGCCGGCGCGGATGTCCGCCATGATGGCTTCCTTGGGATAGTCCGGCCCGACGCTCACCAGGTTGAGCTGGCCGATCTTTTCCTCCAGGGTCATCTTCGCCAGCAGGGCGTCGACATAGGCGCGCGCTTCCGGCGCGTCGAACGGCTGGGCAGCGGCGAGGCTGGCGCTGACGGCCAGTCCCAGGCCGAGCATGAGTGCGGTGAGGCGTGGTGCGTTCAACATCTTCCCCCGATTCCCTGTGCGTATTTTCTCGTTGTTCTTGGGCACGGCTGTGCCGCGCCGATTGTACAACCGGGGCGCCGGGAAACGGAGCCGTTGACGGCCGGCGGCAAGGCCGGTCGTCAGGGGCGCGAAGCGGGTAGTGGCCTTTGCTAGAAGCGTGGCTTGCGGGTCTGCCAGTCCGGCTGGTACTTGCGCATCTGGCGGACGTCGTCGCGGCTGCGGATGTCGATGGCGAGGAATTGCTGGTGCAGCTTGGCGAGCTGCTCGCGATCCAGCTCGACGCCCAGGCCGGGCGCGTCAGTGATCGCCACGCAGCCATTGCAAATCGGCAGCTTGCCACCCTGGATGACTTCCTCGTCTTCTTCCTGCCAGGGGTAGTGGGTGTCGCAGGCGTAGGCGAGGTTGGGCACCGCCGCCGCCACGTGGGTCATGGCCATGAGGCTGATGCCCAGGTGCGAGTTGGAGTGCATGGACACGCCCAGGCCGAAGGTGTCGCACAGCCGCGCGAGGATCTGGGTATCGCGCAGGCCGCCCCAGTAGTGATGGTCGGCCAGCACGATCTGCACGCTGTTCTGCGCCACGCTGCGGCGGAATTCGTCGAAATCGGTGACCACCATGTTGGTGGCCAGGGGTATGCCGGTGCGCCGGTGCAGTTCGGCCATGCCGTCCAGGCCCGGGGTCGGATCCTCGTAGTACTGCAGGTCGTCCTTCAGCAGCTCGGCGATGCGCAAGGACGTTTCCAGCGACCAGTTGCCGTTGGGGTCGATGCGCAGCGGCGCCTGCGGGAAGGCCTGGCGCAGCGCCTTGATACAGGCCGCCTCGTGATCCGGACCGAGCAGGGTGCCAGCCTTGAGCTTGATGCTCTGGAAGCCGTTCTCCTCGATCATCCGCGCCGCCTGGGCCACCACCTGCTCGGGACTGATGGCCTCGCCCCAGCGATCGGGCGGGTAGGGCGCATCGATATGCTCGGCGTACTTGAGGAACAGATAGGCACTGAAGGGCACCTCGCGGCGGACCGCACCGCCCAGCAATTCGACCAGGGGAATGCCCAGGGAGCGCGCCTGCAGATCGAGGAAGGCCACCTCGAAGGCGGAATAGGCGTTGGCCACCTGCTTGCTCGGATGGGAGCCGGGCGCCAGTTCGGCGCCGGCCACCACGCCGCCGGCGAGGCCGGCGACGGTCTCCACCACCCGGGCGCGCAGGCCGTTGAGGTCCCAGGCGGAGAGGCCGACCAGGCTGCTTTCCATGGCCTTGAGCACCGCCAGCACCGGGGCGTCGCCATAGCTCTCGCCGAGGCCGATGTGGCCGTTGTCGCCTTCCACCTCGATGATGGATCTCAGTGCATAGGGTTCGTGGATGCCACTGGCATTGAGCAGCGGGGCATCGCGAAAGGCGATGGGGGTGACGGTGATGCGTTTGATCTTCACGCTCAGACTCCTGGACTTGTAGTTGTGGTGGTCTTTGTCAGTCATCGTATGACTAGCGGTCGGGATCTTCAACCGAAAGAAGTGCCATGACTCCGTTGGCATGACCGCGCATCGCATCGGGGTTGCCCGCTCCGGTCGGGGCTGGATAAATAGCCAGCCGCCACCCTATTCGCACCTTTCGCATGAAAGCTCCGCTCGAAGATCCCCTCTACTATCTGCACAATTTCCAGCGGGTACTGGACTGGGTCGCCCTGCGCTATCCCGATCTGCTCGACGACCGCGAGCAAGGCTTCATCGCCGCCTTCGCCGAGCTGCCGCAGCCCTCGCGGGCCCTGCTGGTGCGCCTGGTGATGCGCAAGGGCGAGGTGTTCCGCGCCAGCAAGCTGGTCTATGGCGAGATCGGCTGTCCCCGCGCCGCGGCGAGTCCGCTGGTGGAGCTCGGCTGGCTGCTGGCCGATCCGGAATTGCACCTGATCGAACTCTTCGCCCTGCTGCGCAAGGAAGAGCTGCTCGGCTGCTTTGGCAATCGCCTACCCAAGGCCGGGCGCAAGGAAGACTGGCTGGCGCGGCTGGAAGCCGAGCAGGTCACGCCCCTGGCGTTCAGCGGCTGGGCCGGTACGGTGCCCGAGCTGGTGGGGGAGGGCGTCTGGCGGCTGACGCTGATGGATCTCTGCGATCGCCTGCGCCTGCTGTTCTTTGGCAATCTGCACCAGGACTGGACCGACTTCGTGCTGGCCGACCTGGGCATCTTCCAGTACGAGACGGTGGCCTTCAGCGCCGAATCCCGTGCCTTCGGCCAGCGCCACGAGGTGGACGCCTACATCCACATCCAGCGCTGCCGCCAGGCGCTGCGCGATGGTCTGCCGGCCGCCGAGTTGTTGCCGCTGCTGCCCGCCGAACGCTTCGCCAATACCTGGCTGGAACTGCGCCGCGGCAAGCTGCTGCATGAACTGGCGCAGCACCACGAACGCCTGGGCGAGCTGGCCCAGGCGCAAGCCCTCTACGCCGCCTCGGCGCATCCCGAGTCCCGTATCCGCGCCCTGCGCATGCTCGAACGGCTGGAGGACTGGCCCGCCGCCCAGGCGCTGGCGGAAGCCATCGTCGCCGCCCCGGCCCACGACGCCGAGCGCCAGCAGGTGGCGCGTATCCTGCCGCGACTGGTGCGCAAGCAGGGTGGTCCGCCCAACAAGCGCCGCCCGGCCAGTACTGTGGAGCGCCTTGATTTCGAACTGGTCAACGACGGCCTGCGCCGGGTCGAGTGGCTGGTGCGCGAGCACCTGGGCCGTGACGAGGCGCCCGTGCACTATGTGGAAAACACCCTGCTCACCAGCCTGTTCGGCCTGCTGTGCTGGGACGCCATCTTCCTCGCCATCCCCGGCGCCTTCTTCCACCCCTATCAGCGCGAACCGGCCGACCTGCGCCTGCCGGGCTTTCGCGAGCGCCGCGCCGAGGCCTTCGCCGCCTGCCTGGCGCGACTGGACGACGGCTCCTACCCGGCGGTGATCCGCGAACGCTTCGCCAGCAAGCGTGGCCTGGCCTCGCCCTTCGTCGCCTGGGGCATCCTCGGTGCGGAGCTGCTGGAGCAGGCGCTGGCCTGCCTGCCGGCGCAGCATCTGCGGCTGTGCTTCGAGCGCCTGCTGGAAGACCCGGAAAACAACCGCACCGGCTTGCCCGACCTGATCCAGTTCTGGCCGGCCGAAGGCCGCTACCGGATGATCGAGGTCAAGGGCCCGGGCGACCGCCTGCAGGACAACCAGCGCCGCTGGCTGGACTTCTTCGCCGCCCATGACATCCCGGTCAGCGTCTGCCACGTGCAGTGGCAGGCCGCCACGACGCCGGCATGAGCTATCGCATCGCCGTTCGCGCCCTTTGCGAATTCACCGCCAAGGCCGGCGACCTGGACCTGAGGTTCACCCCGTCGCCTACCGCCCTGGAAGGCATCGAGGGCCACCAGCGGGTGGCGGCGCGGCGCGGACCCGACTACGAGCGCGAGGTCAGCCTGCAGGGTGACTTCGAGGACCTGCAGGTGCGCGGCCGTGCCGACGGCTTCGACGCCATGGCCAATCGCCTGGAAGAGATCAAGACCCACAGAGGCAGCCTGGACCGCCAGCCGGGCAATCATCGCCACCTGCACTGGGCCCAGGCCAAGGTCTATGGCCATCTGCTCTGCCAGACCCGCGGGCTGCCCGGCCTGACCCTGGCACTGGTCTATTTCGATATCGGCACGGGTGCCGAGACCGTCTTTACCGAAGAGTGGACGGCGGCGGAGCTGGCCGCGCATTTCGAACTCCAGTGTTCGCGCTTTCTTGCCTGGGCGCGCCAGGAGCTGGCCCATCGCGCCGCCCGGGATACCGCCCTGGCGACCCTGGCCTTTCCCCATGCCGACTTCCGCCATGGCCAGCGACCCCTGGCGGAAGCCGTCTACAAGGCGGCCAGCGTCGGCTGTTGCCTCTTGGCCCAGGCGCCTACCGGCATCGGCAAGACGGTGGGTACCCTGTTCCCACTGCTCAAGGCCATGCCCCGGCAGAACCTCGACCGACTGTTCTTCCTCGCCGCCAAGACCCCCGGTCGCGCCCTGGCCTTGCATGGCCTGGAGACCCTGGCCGCGCCGGTGCGGGTGCTGGAGTTGGTGGCGCGGGACAAGGCC
>CAUQPA010000281.1:0-5950 GCA_963519325.1 uncultured Pseudomonas sp.
CAGGATGAGCTATGTCCAGGCGCCCCTATGTCGGCCGTTTCGCCCCCACCCCCAGCGGCTACCTGCACTTCGGCTCCCTGGTCGCCGCCCTCGCCTCCTACCTGGACGCCCGCGCCGCGGGTGGTCGCTGGCTGGTGCGCATGGAAGACCTGGACCCGCCGCGCGAGGTCCCCGGCGCCCAGGCGGCCATCCTCGCTACCCTGGACGCCTATGGCTTCGAATGGGATGGCCCGGTGCTGCGCCAGAGCGAGCGCCTGGACGCCTACCGCGCGATCATCGGGCAGTGGCTGGCCAGCGGCCTGGCCTACGCCTGCGACTGCTCGCGCAAGCAGCTCGAAGGCAGCGGTGGCCTCTATCCCGGCTACTGCCGCAACCGAGGCTTGCCGGCCGCTGACGCCGCCATCCGCATCCGGGTCCCGGAGCTGGAATACCGCTTCGTCGACCGGGTGCAGGGCGAATTCCGCCAGCACCTGGGCCGCGAGGTGGGCGACTTCGTCATCCAGCGCCGTGACGGCCTGATCGCCTATCAACTCGCCGTGGTGATGGACGATGCGCTGCAGGGCATGACCGACGTGGTACGGGGCGCCGACCTGCTGGACTCGACGCCGCGCCAGCTCTATCTGCAAGAACTGCTCGGCCATCCGGCACCGCGCTATCTGCACGTGCCGCTGCTGATCCAGCCCGACGGTCACAAACTGGGCAAGCGCTATCGCTCGCCACCCTTGCCGCCGGAACAGGCCGGGGCGCTGCTGGTGCGAGCCCTGCGTACCCTGGGCCAGCCGACCTACCAGGAGCTGGCCCAAGAGCCTCCAGCCAGCGTCCTCGCCTGGGGCGTCGCCCACTGGGATGCCGAACTGATCCCGCGGGTGCTGCACCTGGCCGAGGCCCAGCTACCCGCTTGACTAGTAGTTGGGCCACAGCCCCGGCGTGACCAACTCCAGCAGATGCCCATCCGGGTCGCGGAAATACAGGCTGGTGGCGCCGCGCGGCCACTGGGTTCGCTCTTCGATGGCCACCCCGGCGCCGGCCAGATGGGTCGCCCAGTCGTCCAGCTCGGCCGCCGTGATCGCCAGGGCCAGGTGCTGGCAGCCCCGGGCGCCATGGGCTGGAATGCTGCCGCCCGGCAGCCTCACCGGCTGTTCGGTAGTGCCTCGCTGGAACAGCAACAACACGCTGGTACCCAAAGCATAGGCGGCCAGACGCTCGTCGGCGAACATCGGCGCAAGGCCCAGCACCTCCTCGTAGAAGCGCCTCGCCCTGGCCAGGTCGGCGGCGTAGAGCGCAGTTTCCAGGACGGCCTGGAGCCGGGGCGTGGTCATCGGCGATCTCCAACGGCAAAGAAGCCTTCAAGGTAGAGCGGGGGTTCGCCGGGGTACACCGCTTTTGCATTACCATGGCGCCATCGCTGCTCGGGAACCGCGCATGTACATCTATCGGCTGGTCCTGCTCCTCGTGGTAGGCATCTATCTGTTCTCCCCCGCCATCATGGATTGGTGGATCGCCCCCAGCGGCGCCTGGTACCGCCCCTACCTGCTGTGGCTCATCCTCATCGTGGTCACCTTCATCCTGCAGAGCCAACGCGATGCCGACGAGCTTTAGCCTGTCCCAGCTGGTGCTGATCAGCGCCGGCTACCTGCTGATCTTCTTCGGCGTCGCCTGGATGACCGAAAAGGGCTGGGTGCCGCGCCGACTGGTGCGCCATCCGCTGATCTACACCCTGTCGCTGGGCGTCTACGCCAGCGCCTGGGCCTTCTATGGCACCGTGGGCCTGGCCTACGACTATGGCTATGGCTTCCTCGCCTACTACCTGGGATTGTGCGGCGCCTTCCTGCTGGCGCCGGTGCTGCTCTATCCGATCCTGCGGCTGACCCGCGCCTACCAGCTGGCGTCCCTGGCCGATCTCTTCGCCTTCCGTTTCCGCAGCACCTGGGCCGGGGCCCTCACCAGCCTGGGCATGCTGATCGCCGTGCTGCCGCTGCTGGCGCTGCAGATCCAGGCGGTGGCCACCAGCACCGGCATCCTGGTGCAGGCCCGGGCGCAGGACGCCCCGGCGCTGGGCTTCTGCTTGTTGATCACGCTGTTCGCCATGCTCTTCGGCGCGCGCCAGATCAACTCCAAGGAGCGCCATGAAGGCCTGGTGGTGGCCATAGCCTTCGAGTCCCTGGTCAAGCTGCTGGCCCTGGGCATCGTCGGCGGCGTCACCCTCTATACCGTGTTCGGCGGACCCAATGGCCTGGAGACCTGGCTGCAGCAGAACCAGAGCGCCCTCTCCACCCTGCATACCCCCCTGCAGGAAGGCCCCTGGCGGATCCTGCTGCTGGTGTTCTTCGCCGCGGCCATCGTCACCCCGCACATGTACCACATGGCCTTCACCGAGAATCTCAGCCCCCAGGCGTTGGTCAGCGCCAGCTGGGGCCTGCCGCTGTTCCTGCTGCTGATCAGCCTGGCGGTGCCGCCGATCCTCTGGGGCGGCTTGGCGCTGGGCTCACCGACGCCACCGGAGTACTTCACCCTGGGCGTCGGCCTGGCGCTGGACAATCCGCTGCTGGCGCTGGTGGCCTTCGTCGGCGGCCTGTCGGCGGCCAGCGGCCTGATCATCGTGGTGACCATGGCGCTGTCGGGCATGCTGCTCAACCACATCGTGCTGCCGCTCTACCAGCCGCCCACCGATGGCAACATCTATCGCTGGCTGCGCATGACCCGGCGCATGCTGATCGCCGCCATCATCCTCGGCAGCTACGGTTTCTACCGGTTGCTGCAGGGCCATGGCGATCTCTCCAGCCTGGGCATCGTCTCCTTCGTCGCCACCGTGCAATTCCTGCCCGGCGCGCTGTCGGTGCTCTACTGGCAGACGGCCAACCGCAAGGGCTTCATCGCCGGCCTGCTGTGCGGCCTGGGCCTCTGGTTCCTGAGCATGCTGATGCCGCTGGTGGCCGACATCAATCCACTACAGATCGGCGCCTTCGGCTACCGCATCAGTGCCAGCAACTGGCACCTCGCCGCGGTGGCCGCGCTGACGGTCAATGTGCTGGTGTTCGCCCTGGTCTCGCTGTTCACCGAAGCCAGCGAAGAAGAGAAGAGCGCCGCCGAAGCCTGCGCCGTGGACAACGTGCGCCGTCCCCAGCGCCGCGAACTGGCGGCCAGTTCGCCGCAGGACTTCGCCGCCCAGCTGGCCAAGCCGCTCGGCGCCAAGACCGCGCAGAAGGAGGTCGAGCGGGCCCTGGCCGACCTGCTGCTGCCCTACGACGAACGCCGCCCCTATGCCCTGCGCCGCCTGCGTGACCGCATCGAGGCCAACCTTTCCGGCCTGATGGGGCCGCGGGTCGCCCAGGACATCGTCGAGACCTTCCTGCCGTTCAAGGCGGAGAGCGAGGCCTATGCCACCGAGGACATCCACTTCATCGAGAATCGCCTGGAAGACTACCAGTCGCGCCTGACCGGTCTGGCCGCCGAGCTGGACGCCCTGCGCCGCTATCACCGGCAGACCCTGCAGGAATTGCCCATGGGCGTCTGCTCCCTGGCGCGGGATCGCGAGATCCTGATGTGGAACCGCGCCATGGAGGAGCTCACCGGCATCGACGGCGCGCGGGTGGTGGGCTCGCGCCTGAACGCCCTGCCCGATCCCTGGCAGGACCTGTTCGAGCGTTTCCTAGCCGAACCGGCCCAGCAGCATCTCTATAAGCAGCGCCTGCCCCAGGAACACGAGCAGCGCTGGCTCAACCTGCACAAGGCGACCATCGACGAACCTCTGGCGGTGGGTAGCAACGGCACCGTGCTGGTGGTGGAAGACATCAGCGAGACCCAGTTGCTGGAGGACCGCCTGATCCACTCCGAACGCCTGGCGTCCATCGGGCGGCTGGCCGCAGGGGTGGCCCACGAGATCGGCAACCCGGTCACCGGCATCGCCTGCCTGGCGCAGAACCTGCGCGAAGAGCGCGAGGCGGATGAAGAGATCGACGAGATCAGCAGCCAGATCATCGAGCAGACCCGGCGCATCACCCGCATCGTCCAGTCGCTGATGAGCTTCGCCCATGCCGGCGGCCGCCAGCAGGCCCACGAACCGGTGTGCGTGGCCGAGGCCGCCCAGGAAGCCATCGCCCTGCTCTCGCTCAACCGCCAGAGCGTGGACGTCGACTTCTTCAACCTCTGCGATCCCGAGCACCTGGTGCAGGGCGATCCGCAGCGCCTGGTGCAGGTCATGATCAACCTGCTGTCCAACGCCCGCGACGCCTCGCCCGCCGGCGCGCCGATCCGGGTACGCAGCGAAGCCCAGGGCCAGACCGTGACCTTGAGCGTCGAGGACGAAGGCAGCGGGATTCCCAAGGCCATCGTCAGCCGCCTGTTCGAACCCTTCTTCACCACCAAGGATCCGGGCAAGGGGACGGGGCTCGGCTTGGCTCTGGTCTATTCGATCGTAGAAGAGCATTATGGTCAGATAATGATCGATAGTCCTACCGACCCCGTGACCGGCCAAGGCACTCGCATTCGGGTGCTGCTGCCGCGCTATCTCGGGTTGCCGGAGGCGCCGTGACGGGGCCATCCGCCTGCTGGATGGCTCTGCTAAAGCATTCGGAAGTCCAGACGACCGCAACAAGACACGCTGCCTGGCGTGGGTCGTGCTGCCTTCCCGTAAGAGAGCGCACTTGATGGCCCATATCCTGATTGTCGAAGACGAGAAGATCATCCGCTCGGCGTTGCGGCGCCTGCTGGAGCGCAACCAGTTCCGCGTCAGCGAAGCCGGCTCCGTCCAGGAAGCCCAGGATCTGTATGACGTGCCGAGCTTCGATCTCGTCATCAGCGATCTGCGCCTGCCCGGCGCACCCGGTACCGAGATGATCGACCTCGCCAAGGGCAAGCCGGTGCTGATCATGACCAGCTACGCCAGCCTGAGATCGGCGGTCGACTCCATGAAGCAGGGTGCGGTGGACTACATCGCCAAGCCCTTCGATCACGACGAGATGCTGCAGGCCGTGGCGCGCATCCTGGTGGAGCGCGAGCAGCGCCCGACCGCCGTGGCCGAGGAAAGCGTCGCCCCGCCGCCCGCCACCGGCGAGATCGGCATCATCGGCAACTGCGCGCCGATGCAGGACCTCTTCGGCAAGATCCGCAAGGTCGCGCCTACCGACTCCACCGTGCTCATCCAGGGCGAGTCGGGCACCGGCAAGGAATTGGTGGCGCGGGCGCTGCACAACCTGTCGCGGCGGGCCAAGGCGCCACTGATCTCGGTCAACTGTGCGGCCATCCCCGAGACGCTGATCGAATCCGAGCTGTTCGGCCATGAGAAGGGCGCCTTCACCGGCGCCAGTGCCAGCCGTACCGGCCTGGTGGAAGCGGCCGACGGCGGCACCCTGTTCCTCGACGAGATCGGCGAACTGCCCCTGGAAGCCCAGGCGCGGCTCCTGCGCGTGCTGCAGGAGGGCGAGATCCGCCGGGTCGGCTCGGTGCAGTCGCAGAAGGTCGACGTGCGCCTGATCGCCGCCACTCATCGCGACCTCAAGGGCCTGGCCAAGATCGGCCAGTTCCGCGAAGACCTCTTCTATCGCCTCAATGTGATCTCCCTGCGCCTGCCGGCCCTGCGCGAGCGCGGCGGTGACGTCATGGAGATCGCCCGGGTGTTCCTCGCCCGCCAGTCGGCGCGCATGAGTCGCCCCGGGCTCAAGTTCGGCGCCGAGGCCGAGGCGGCCATCCGTCACTACAGCTGGCCGGGTAACGTGCGTGAGCTGGAGAACGCCATCGAGCGCTCGGTGATCCTCAGCGAAGGCCAGGAGATCAATGCCGACCAGCTGGGTATCGACGTCGAGCTGGGCGAGCTGGACCTGGCCGACAGCTACCTCGATCCGCTGCCCGCTACCGGGCTGGGTAATGGCAACGGTGCCCACGAGCCCACCGAGGATCTGTCCCTGGAAGACTACTTCCAGCACTTCGTGCTCGAGCACCAGGACCACATGAC
>CAUQPA010000282.1:0-5949 GCA_963519325.1 uncultured Pseudomonas sp.
GATCATGACGGCGCTGAGTTTCATCCCAGCGTTCGTCATGCTGATGACCAGCTTCACCCGCATCGTCATCGTCTTCGCCATCCTGCGCCAGGCGCTGGGCCTGCAGACCACGCCGTCCAACCAGGTGCTGGTGGGGATGGCGCTGTTCCTGTCGCTGTTCATCATGGCGCCGGTGTTCGACCGCATCAACACCACCGCCGTGCAGCCCTATCTGAACGAGCAGCTCAGCGCCCAGGATGCCATCGACCGCGCCCAGGTGCCGATGAAGGACTTCATGCTGGGGCAGACCCGGCAATCGGACCTGGACCTGTTCATGCGGCTGTCCAAGCGCACCGACATCGCCAGTCCCGACCAGGCGCCGCTGTCGATCCTGGTACCGGCCTTCGTCACCTCCGAGCTCAAGACCGCCTTCCAGATCGGCTTCATGATCTTCATTCCCTTCCTGGTCATCGACCTGGTGATCGCCAGCGTGCTGATGGCCATGGGCATGATGATGCTGTCGCCGATGATCATCTCCCTGCCGTTCAAGCTGATGCTGTTCGTGCTGGTGGATGGCTGGGCGCTGATCATGGGCACCTTGGCCAGCAGCTTCGGCACCGTCTAGCGGTGCCCCTAAGCGTGGAGAAGCGCAATGACCCCTGAAGTCGCCGTCGATCTGTTCCGCCAGGGTCTCTGGCTCACCGCCCTGCTGGTGGCGGTGCTGGTGGTGCCGAGCCTGATCGTCGGCCTGATCGTGGCGGTGTTCCAGGCCGCGACCCAGATCAACGAGCAGACCCTGAGCTTCCTACCGCGCCTGATCGTCACCCTCTTGACGCTGATCGTCCTGGGGCCCTGGATGGTCAGGCAGCTGATGGAGTTCATCCAGACCTCGGTCGCCAACATCCCGCGGCTGATCGGCTAGCCCATGCTCGCGCTCAGCGACGCCCAGATCGGCGGCTGGGTCGGCAGCTTCCTGTTTCCGTTGTTTCGCATCGCCGCGCTGCTGATGACCATGCCGATCATCGGCACCACCCTGGTCCCGGTGCGGGTGCGGATGTACCTGGCGCTGGCGCTCAGCCTGGTGCTGGTCCCCACGCTGCCGCCCATGCCGCAGGTCGACGCCATCAGCGTCCAGGCCCTGCCGCTGATCGTCGAGCAGATCCTCATCGGTGCGGTGATGGGCTTCAGCCTGCAGCTGTTCTTCCATGTCTTCGTGGTAGCCGGGCAGATCATCTCGACCCAGGCGGGTCTGAGCTTCGCGTCCATGATCGACCCGGTCAACGGTGCCTCGGCGCCGGTGATGGGGCAGTTCTTCACCATGCTGGTGACCCTGCTGTTCCTCGCCATGAACGGCCACCTGGTGGTGTTCGAGATCCTCGCCGAAAGCTTCGTTACCCTACCGGTGGGCGACACCCTGAGCGTCGAGCACTTCCGCCAGCTGGCGGGGCGCCTGGGCTGGGTCATAGGGGCGGGCATCCTGCTGGTATTGCCGGCGATCACCGCGCTGCTGGTGGTCAACATCGCCTTCGGCATCATGACCCGCGCCGCGCCGCAACTGAACATCTTTTCCGTCGGCATGCCGCTGATCGTGGTGCTGGGCATGGTCATCGTCTGGCTCGGCACCGCCGACATCCTCTCCCACTATGAAAGTCTCGCCAGCGAGGCGCTGCAGTGGCTGCGCGAACTCGCTCGAGCCCGCTAGGAGGTATGCCGCATGGCTGAATCCGATGGCGAAGACCGGACAGAAGACCCAACCGAGAAACGCAAGCGTGAGTCGCGGGAGGAGGGGCAGCTCCCGCGCTCACGCGAACTCGGTACCGTGGCGGTCATGCTGGCGGGGGTGGGCGGCCTGCTGATGTATGGCGCCTTCCTCGGCGGCAAGCTGCTGGAGGTGATGCGCGCCAATTTCTCGCTCCGCCGGGAAGAGGTGATGGACGAGCGCTTCATGGGCACCTTCCTGCTGGCCTCGGGCAAGGCGGCGATGCTGGGCATGCTGCCGATGATTGCCCTGGTGGTGATCGCGGCCATCGTCGGCCACATCGCCCTGGGCGGCTTCCTGTTTTCCAGCAAGGTCCTGGCGCCCAAGGCGAGCCGGATGAATCCGCTGTCCGGCATCACCCGGATGTTTTCCAAGAACTCCCTGGTGGAGCTGCTCAAGGCGCTGGGCAAGTTCTTCATCATCCTCGGCGTGTCGGTGCTGGTGCTGATGAGCGAGCGCACGGCCCTGCTGCAGATCGCCAAGCTGCCGGTGGAGCAGGCGCTGCTGCACAGCATCCAGGTGGTCGGCCATGCCACCCTGTTGCTGGCCTTCGGCCTGCTGATCATCGCCGCCATCGATGTCCCCTTCCAGATCTTCAGCAACCGCAAGAAGCTGATGATGACCAAGCAGGAGATCAAGGACGAGTACAAGGACAGCGAGGGCAAGCCGGAGGTCAAGGGCAAGATCCGCCAGATGCAGCGGCAGATGGCCCAGCGGCGGATGATGGCGGAGGTGCCCAACGCCGATGTGGTCATCACCAACCCGACCCACTTCGCGGTGGCGCTGAAATACGATGCGGCCAAGGGCGGCGCGCCGGTGCTGGTGGCCAAGGGCAGCGACTTCACCGCCCTGAAGATCCGCGAGATCGCCCAGGAGCACCAGGTCTCGCTGCTGGAATCGCCCGGCCTGGCGCGGGCGGTGTACTACTCCACCGACGTGGATCAGGAGATTCCCGCCGGTCTCTATGTGGCGGTGGCCCAGGTCCTCGCCTACGTCTACCAGCTCCGGCAATTCCGCGCCGGGCGCGGCCGCAAGCCCAAGCTCGCCGACCTGCCCATCCCGCAGGACCTGCGGCGGGACGAGCAGGGCAAGGCTCCTACTTGATGACGCCGCAGACGATGCGGGCGCCGCCACCGCCCAGGGGCTTGGGCTGGTCGGCGTAGTTGTCGCCGCCGGCGTGGATCATCAGGGCGTGGCCCTTGAGTTCTTCGAGGCGCTTCAGGCGAGGGGCCAGCACCGGTTGGGTCGCCTGGCCATCGGCCGTCACGTACAGGGCCGGCAATTCCCCTAGGTGGCCGTCATCCGACCAGGGCGCGCTGTGCTTGCCGGTGTTGCGCGGATCGAGGTGGCCGCCCGCAGCGCCCCCGGCGGTCGCCTTGCCATCCACCTCGGCCGGGCCGCAGCTGGGCTTGGTATGGACGTGGAAGCCATGGATGCCGGGTTCCAGGCCCTTGAGCTCGGGCGTGAACACCAGGCCGTACTTGGAGCGGGTCACCTGGACGCTGCCGACACTTTCGCCCACGCCGTCGGTCGAGATCTTGTTCATGGGAATGGTCAGGGATTCAGCCGCCTGGGCAGTACCGGCCAGGCAGGTGGCCAACAGCGTCGCGGTCCAGATCTTCATGGTGATGTTCCTCGGATAGGCGCGCTAGCGCGGGTCCTAGACAGACCCGCGTCCTTCCCGCGCGGTTCGGCGAACGCTGCGAGTCATCCGTTACCAGTCCTGTAGCGCCCCGTGGAAAACCTCGCTGATTCAAGGTGTTGGGCAGTTGGCCCGGAGCTTGCTCAAGCCCCTGCGAACAGTGCGCTGCGTCAACTTTCCGTGATGACCGCGCCGCCACGCGAGGAATGGGTGTGAAAGTCGACAAATCCCTGATGATGGGCAACATGCGCGGTCTGGCTCGCGGCAACCTGGGCGTGCCGCTGGCCGTCCTGGCGATGCTCGCCATGATGACCCTGCCGATGCCGCCGTTCCTGCTGGACGTGCTGTTCACCTTCAACATCGCCCTGTCGATCGTGGTCCTGCTGGTCAGCGTCTACGCCTTGCGGCCGCTGGATTTCGCCGTCTTCCCGACCATCCTGCTGGTGTCGACCCTGCTGCGCCTGGCGCTCAACGTGGCTTCCAGCCGCGTGGTGCTGCTGCACGGCCAGGACGGTCACGATGCCGCGGGCAAGGTCATCCAGGCCTTCGGCGAGGTGGTGGTCGGCGGCAACTACGTGGTCGGTGCGGTGGTGTTCGCCATCCTCATGATCATCAACTTCGTGGTGGTGACCAAGGGTGCCGGCCGGATCTCCGAGGTTTCGGCCCGTTTCACCCTGGACGCCATGCCCGGCAAGCAGATGGCCATCGACGCCGACCTCAACGCCGGCATCATCGACCAGGCCGAAGCCAAGAAGCGCCGGACCGAAGTGGGCCAGGAAGCCGACTTCTACGGTTCCATGGACGGTGCCAGCAAGTTCGTCCGTGGTGACGCCATCGCCGGCCTCTTGATCCTCTTCATCAACCTCATCGGCGGCATGGCCATCGGCATGGCCCAGCACGGCCTGCCGTTCGGCGACGCCGCGCGTATCTACGCCCTGCTGACCATCGGTGACGGTCTGGTCGCCCAGGTCCCCTCGCTGCTGCTGTCGGTGGCCGCCGCCATCATGGTCACCCGGGTGTCCTCCGCCGAGGACATGGGCCAGCAGGTCAACCGGCAGATGTTCGCCTCGCCCAAGGCGCTGGCGGTGTCCGCCTTCATCATCATCGCCATGGGCCTGGTTCCGGGCATGCCGCACCTGCCGTTCCTCGGCCTGGGTGGCGGCGCCGCCGCTGGCGCCTGGATGATCTACAAGCGTCAGCGCCAGGCCAAGCAGACCGCCGAGGTGGAAGCCAAGAAGCAGCAGGAGCTGGCGCCGGTGCAGCGTCCGGCCGAGGCCAAGGAGCTGGGTTGGGACGACGTGACCCCGGTGGACATGGTCGGTCTGGAAGTCGGCTACCGCCTGATCCCCATGGTCGACCGCAACCAGGGTGGCCAGCTGCTGGCGCGGATCAAGGGCGTCCGCAAGAAGCTGTCCCAGGACCTCGGCTTCCTCATGCCGTCGGTGCATATCCGCGACAACCTGGACCTGCTGCCCAACGCCTATCGCCTGACGCTCATGGGGGTAAGCGTCGCCGAGGCCGAGATCTATCCCGATCGCGAACTGGCCATCAACCCCGGTCAGGTCTATGGCACCCTCAACGGCGTCGCCGCCAAGGATCCGGCATTCGGTCTGGAAGCCGTCTGGATCGACGTCACCCAGCGCGACCAGGCCCAGTCCCTCGGCTATACCGTGGTCGACGCCAGCACCGTGGTCGCCACGCACCTCAACCAGATCCTCTTCAAGCACGCCCACGAGCTGATTGGCCACGAGGAAGTCCAGCAACTGCTGCAGGTGCTGGCCAAGAGTTCGCCGAAGCTGGCCGAGGAGCTAGTACCCGGCATCGTCTCGTTGTCGACCCTGCTCAAGATCCTCCAGCAGCTGCTGCAGGAGCAGGTTCCGGTCCGCGACATCCGCACCATCGCCGAAGCCATCGCCAACGTCGGTCCGCGGAGTCAAGATCCCGCCGCCATCGCCGGTGCCGTGCGGGTCGCGCTGTCCCGCGCAATCGTCCAGAACATCGTTGGAATGGAGCCTGAGCTGCCTGTTATCACCCTTGAGCCAAGGTTGGAACAGATGTTGCTAAGTAGTATGCAGAAGGCCGGTCAAGGCGCCGAGGACGGCATGTTCCTCGAGCCTGGCATGGCTGAAAAACTGCAGCGTTCCCTCGTCGAGGCGGCGCAGCGTCAGGAAATGATGGGTAAGCCAGTGGTGCTGCTGGTGGCCGGTGCGATCCGCGGGATGATGTCCCGCTTCGCGCGGATGGCGGCACCGAACATGAGTGTGCTGGCCTACCAGGAAATTCCGGACAACAAGCAGGTCACCATCGTCGCTACCGTTGGCCAGAATGGCTGAGGTCTAGATCATGCAAGTCAAACGTTTCTTCGCCGCCGATATGCGTCAAGCCATGAAGCTGGTACGCGACGAGCTGGGCCCCGATGCCGCCATCCTCAGCAACCGCCGGGTCGCCGGCGGGGTCGAGTTGACCGCGGCGCTGGACTACCAGGCTCCGGCACCGGCCGCGCCCAACGCGGAGCTGCAGGCGGAGTTGCGCAAGACCCATGCGAAGATCGCCCAGGCCCATGCCGACC
>CAUQPA010000283.1:0-5941 GCA_963519325.1 uncultured Pseudomonas sp.
GATCCCGACCCTGCTCGGCTACGGGCTTTATTGGTTGTGCCTGCGCCAGGGCAGTCCCCAGGCGGTGAGCGGCGCTCTCTATCTGAGCCCGCCGGTGGCCCTGCTGTGGGCCTGGGCCTGCTTCGACGAACCTCTGGCGCCGGGCATGCTGCTCGGGCTGCTGTTCGCCCTGGCGGGACTGCTGTGCCTGAATGCGGCGGAGCGGAACCGGCAACTGGAGCCGGCGCTGGGCGGATGAGGCTTTCGAAGGAGTGCGATGCTGACGGCCGTCAGCATCGGCGCAGGCCCCGCTTGCAGCGAGGCCAGGGTAATGTCAGGCCTTGTCGTCGGCCTGCTCGTCGTGGTCCTTCAGCGCAGGCTTCTTGCCCGGTTGCGGCGCGTGCTCGGCCTCGGCGGCGATGTCCTCGCCCTGATGCTTCTTTTCCTGCTGCACCTTCTTGTCGTGGGCGACGTTACGTGGATCGGTCATGGAATTGCCTCGCTCGGTAGGTCGTTCGGGCCCCTTCGATGCATCACACAGGCCGTAATGCACGGGGTGATGTTTCGAGCGAGGCGGCACGGAGCCGTTCCTGTGCGCCGACGAAACGCTCTGAGCCGGGCCACTCCGGCTGCGCAGGGAGCGTTGCGCATGCCGGGGTGGCGAAGTTCCGGCCTAGTACTTCAGCCGCCGCTCCTTGGACGGCGGATAGCCGAAGTAGGCCGAGTATCTCTTGCTGAAGTGGGTGACCGAGGTGAAGCCGCACGCCACCGCCACCTCCAGCACCGACAGGGTGGAGTGCTGCAGCAGACGGCGGCCTTCGGTAATGCGCAGCTCCAGGTAGTAGCGCATGGGCGCGGTGTCGAGCTGCTCGCGGAACAGCCGCTCGACCTGGCGCCGCGAACGGCCGGCGTAGTCGCACAGCTGCTCGATGGTCAGGGGTTCCTCGATGTTGGCTTCCATCAGGGTCACCACCTCGCGCAGCGGCGGGGTCATCTGCACCTTGAGCGTCGGGTTGACCTGGCGAAAGCGCGACTCCTCGAAGGCCAGGATATTGACCAGGCCATCGGCCAGGGCGCTGCCGCACTGGGCGCCGATCCATTCGAGGAAGAGGTGGAAGGCGCCGCTGGGGCTGGCGGCGGTCAGGCGATCGCGATCCAGCACATGGCTTTCCGCCGAGGTTTTGCAGCCGCGCACCCGCTCGCTGAAGGCGCTGCGCTGCTCGGGATGGATGGCGCAGCGATAACCGTCCAGCACCCCGGCCTGGCCCAGCTGCCAGGCGCCGTTCCACAACCCGCAGAGGGTGACCTGCTGCTTGGCCGCCCGCACCAGCAGCGCCTTGAGCCGCGGGTCCAGTTCCAGCGGGGTGCGCAGCCCGCCGCAGACCACCAGCAGGTCAAAGCGGGCGCCTTCCACGGCGCGATAGTCGCCGTCCGGACGGATGACGATGCCCAGGTCGCTGAGCACCTCGGCGCCGGTCGGACTGTAGGTCCGGGTGGCGAAGGTGCCAGCGGCGAGCAGGTTGGCGGTGACCAGGGTGTCCAGCGCCTGGGTGAAGGATGGCAGGGAAAAGTGATCGAGCAGGATGAAGCCGACCAGCCGGGAAAACTCCGGCCGCGGCCGCGTCGACTGCAACTGCAGGTAGTTCTTGCCCTGGATACCGCTACCGAAGGTTCTCGAATCGATCACGCTGCACTGCCTTCTACGACCTGGGCCCATGCTAGCCGAAGCGCAGACCGGCAATGATCGGACTGCGACAACGCCGCACCGACGACCGTCATCCCACCTGGCACCCGCGGCCTGCTAAGCTTCGCCGCTTTTTTGCCGCCTGTCCGCGCGGACGTCTTTCGCGGGTGGCGCAATCCCTTAGCTTCGATTACCGCGAATGGCCGCCAGAGCCAGCGCCGGACCCCGTTCAACTGCCAGCTGGAAACCCCATGTCCACCCCCTCCCCGAGCCTGCAGCGCCGGCTCAAGCCCCGTCACCTCAACATGATCGCCATCGGCGGCTCCATCGGCACCGGCTTGTTCGTCGCCTCCGGCGCCACCGTGGCCACGGCCGGTCCGGGCGGCGCCCTGGCGGCCTATGCGCTGATCGGCCTGATGGTCTACTTCCTGATGACCAGCCTGGGCGAGATGGCCGCCTACCAGCCGGTATCGGGTTCCTTCTCCATCTATGGCAGCCGTTTCGTCGAGGACGGCTTCGGCTTCGCCCTCGGCTGGAACTACTGGTACAACTGGGCGGTGACCATCGCCGCCGAATTGGTGGCCGCGCAACTGGTGATGGGCTTCTGGTTCCCCGAGGTACCGGGGCTACTCTGGAGCGCGCTATTCCTCGGCCTGATGTTCCTGCTCAACGCCGTGTCGGTGCGCGGCTTCGGCGAGAGCGAATTCTGGTTCGCCGCGATCAAGGTCGCCACCGTGGTGGTCTTCATCGGCCTGGGCCTGGCCGCCATCCTCGGCATCTTCAGCGGCATCGAGCCGCCGGGGCTCTCGGTCTTCACCCAGGGCGAGGCGCCCTTCGTCGGCGGCCTGCAGGCCATGGTCGGAGTGGCGATGATCGCCGGCTTCTCCTTCCAGGGCACCGAGCTGATCGGCATCGCCGCCGGTGAGTCGGAAAATCCGCGCAAGAACGTGCCCATCGCCATCCGCCAGGTGTTCTGGCGCATCCTGATGTTCTATGTGCTGGCGATCTTCGTCATCGGCATGCTGATCCCCTACACCGATCCGCGCCTGTTGCAGAACGATGCCAGCGACGTCTCCGTCTCGCCGTTCACCCTGCTGTTCGAACGCGCCGGCCTGGCCTTCGCCGCCAGCCTGATGAACGCGGTGATCCTCTCGGCGGTACTCTCCGCCGGCACTTCCGGTATGTATGCCTCGACCCGGATGCTGCACAGCCTCGCCGAACAGGGCAAGGCGCCGCGACTGTTCGCCCGCGTCGCCCGCAACGGCGTGCCGCGCAACGCCCTGCTGGCCACCACGGCGGTCGGCGCCCTGTGCTTCTTCACCTCACTGGTGGGCGACAAGGCGCTCTATGGCTGGCTGCTCAACACCTCGGGGATGTGCGGCTTCATCGCCTGGCTGGGCATCGCCGTGTCCCACTACCGCTTCCGCCAAGGCTACCTGGCCCAGGGCCGCCGCCTGGAAGACCTGCCCTATCGCGCCAAGCTGTTCCCCTTCGGTCCGCTGCTGGCCTTCGCCCTCTGCCTGGTGATCACCCTAGGGCAGAACTACGGGGCGCTGTTCGGTCCGAACGGGGTCGACTGGCTGGGCCTGGCCGCCACCTACATCAGCCTGCCGCTGTTCCTCGCCGTCTGGCTGGGCTATAGATTCAAGCACCGCAGCCGGCTGGTGAAGCTCCAGGAGATGGACGTACGCCCCAGCGCCGAGTGATGGCGCTACCCTGAGAGAACCGCCCGGGCCGGCTGCGCCCGGCGGCTCCCGTGCTAGCATTCCTGACCCTTCCCGCCGATTCGCCAGCGCTGCCATGGGCAACACCCTCGCCTCCCGCCTCATCCCCGACATCCTCAGCTACATCGCCTCCCACCAGCTGGCGGTGGGTACGCGGCTGCCCGAACGGACGCTGGCCGAGCGACTGCGGGTGTCGCGGTCGCCGATACGCAGCGCCCTGCAGCAGATGGCCGACCAGGCCCTGCTCATGCGTCATGTCGATGGCGGCTTCGCGGTAGCCGCCGCAGCCCTGGTGGCCACGCCCCAGGCGCGTGAAGAGGTATCGGCGAGCGAGCGCCTGTACCTGGCCATCGCCCGTGACCGCATCGAGGGCGAGTTGCCGCTGAAGGTTTCGGAAAACGAGCTGATCCGTCGCTACCAGGTCACCCGCGGGCAATTGGCGGACATCCTCCGGCGCATCGTCCAGGAAGGCTGGGCCGAGCGCTTGCCAGGCTATGGCTGGAGTTTCGTCGAGGGCCTCACCTCCCCTGCCGCCTACGCCCAGAGCTACCGTTTCCGCCTGCTGATCGAACCGGCTGGCATCCGCGAGGCCGACTTCACCCTGGATGCCGAGGCGCTGCGCCGCTGTCGCGACGAGCAGCAACTCCTGGCCGAGGGCCGGGTGTTCGAGGCCTCGCCGGCGGAGATCTTCGACGCCAACACCCGCCTGCACGAGACCATCGCCCGCTGTTCGGGCAATGCCTTCATCCTCGACGCCCTGCGCCGGCTCAATCGCCTGCGCCGGCTGATCGAATACCAGAAGTCGGTGGATCGCGAGCAGGCCCAGCGTCGCTGCCAGGAGCACCTGCAGCTCATCGACCTGCTGCTGGAAGGCCGGCGCGAGGAGGCGGCGCTCTTCATGACCCGGCATCTGCGCAATGCCGCCGAGGAGAAGCAGGAGCCGGCCGCGTCCTGAGACTGCAGCGTCAGGGGCCTGCCCGTCGCCGCGCCTGGGCGTTAGACTGGCGGACTTTTCCCGTTACCCGAGTCCGCCATGCCGATCCGTCACGCCATCGTCCATCTGATCGACAAGAAGCCCGACGGCCAGCCCGCGACCCTGCACGCGCGGGGCGCCGAACTGGCCGACTCCCAGGCCATCGAGAACCTGCTGGCCGATCTCAACGACAGCTACAACGCCAAGCCCAACAAGGCCTGGGGGCTGTTCCACGAGGAATCCGGCGCCTATCCCTTCAGCGGCTGGCTCAGCGCCTACCTGGAAGGCGAGCAGGACTTCGTCGCCTTCAGCCGCCAGGCGGTGGAGCACCTCAAGGGCCTGATGGAGAGCAGCAACCTCTCCACCGGCGGCCACGTGCTGTTCGCCCAGTACCAGCAGGGCATGACCGACTACCTGACCATCGCGCTGCTGCACCACAGCGAAGGGGTGACCGTCACCGAGACCCTGGAAGTGGCCCCGGCCAAGCACCTGGACCTGGGCCAGCTGCACCTGGCGGCGCGCATCAACCTCTCGGAATGGCGCAACAACAAGCAATCGCGCCAGTACATCTCCTTCATCCGCGGCAAGGGCGGCAAGAAGGTCTCGGACTACTTCCGTGACTTCATCGGCTGCCAGGAAGGCGTCGACGCCAAGGGCGAGACCCGCACCCTGCTCAAGGCCTTCAGCGACTACGTGGAAAGCGAGGACCTGCCCGAGGAAGCCGCCAAGGAAAAGACCGACACCCTGGTGGACTACGCCAGCAGCCAGGCCAAGCGCGGCGAGCCCATGGCCCTGGACGCCCTCTCCGAGCTGATGGACGACGAGGCCCCACGCGCCTTCTACGACTACATCCGCAACAAGGACTACGGCCTGGCACCGGAGATCCCGGCGGACAAGCGCACTCTCAACCAATTCCGCCGCTTCACCGGCCGCGCCGAGGGGCTGTCGATCAGCTTCGAGGCGCACCTCCTGGGTTCGCGCATTGAGTACGACGAAGGCCAGGACGTGCTGATCATTCGCGAGGTACCCAGCCAGCTGAAGGACCAGCTCAAGCGGCGCAAGGACTAGGTTCTGTACGAAAAATGCCTGCGCTCGGTGATGCTTCGTTGAAAAAGGCTTCGGAATGCTCATTTACCGCTCGTAAACTCCGCTTCCTCAGCCTTTTTCGCCTCGCCTGACCTTCGCTCGGCGCTTTTTGGTACAGAACCTAGCGACCGCCTGGCCGCCCGACACCTGGGGTTGCAAACGAAGTCACCGATCGGGCGCCCCCGGCTGGACAGGCGCCGGCCAAAGGGGGCACAAGATGTCCCTTCTTTTCTTCTTCTGCCGAAAAAGTCGAAACCATGAGCCAGTACCCCTTCGAACGCCGCATCGTCATCACCCTGCAATCGAACAACGAGCTGACGCTCGACGCCGCCTTAGACCAGGCGGTCTCGCGCATCAAGCAGGGGGAGATCCATGGCGGCGACGAAGGCCTGGCCACCGCCTACGGCTTCCATGTAGATACCGTCGCCGAGGGTCCGTCTGGTCCGGTGGACCTGGGCGAGTACCTGGGCCGCCCGGCCACCAAGGCCGAGCAGA
>CAUQPA010000284.1:0-5929 GCA_963519325.1 uncultured Pseudomonas sp.
CGCCTGTTTCGTCCTCCTAGGCTGGACCCTCATCGCACGGTTCGATGACGAAACCCGCCGGATGGACAGGGTGCGCACCGGCGAGGTCGCCATGACCTTCGCCCTGTCGGTGGAGAAGGTGCTCACAAGCTCACTCTCCGCCACCCGAACCCTGGCGGTCCTGGTCTACCAGGGCAAAGGCCAGGTGCCGGATTTCACCTCGCTCGCGCGCTTCCTGCTGCCGCTGTACAAGGGTGCCTATGCCCTGTCGCTGGCGCCCGATGCCGTCATCCGCCAGATCGAGCCGTTGGACCGAAACCTGCTGGTACGCGACCACGACCTCTGGGAGCACCAGGATCGCAGCCAGCTGCTGAAAACGCTCGAGAGCAAGGATTCGCGCATTCAGTTCATGGGGCCCTTCAAGCTGATCCAGGGGCCCTTAGGGGCGATCGGCATGCTCCCGGTGTTCCTGCCCGATGCGAAGGGGCAGACACGTTTCTGGGGTTACACCGTGGTGACCCTGACACTCCCCGAAGCCCTGGAAGACGCCAACCTCGGCGCCATCGAGGCCCAGGGCTATGCCTACCAGCTGACGGGGATCGATCCGGAGACGGGGGAGTTGCGTGTGCTGCAGCGTTCCGCTGCAGCGGTGGTCGAGGGGCTCTGTCGGGACGTGCAGATCGAGGCCACGGCCTGGACGCTGTGCGTTGCGCCGCTGCCGCGTTGGCAGAGCCAGGCGCGGCACTATGTCGATTTCGGCCTGGTCGTGCTCGGCAGTGCCTGGCTGGCCTGGCTGGTTCACGTGCTGCTCAGCCGCCGCGAGCGGCGCGCCGAACTGGTGCGCCAGGCCTTGTTCGATCCGCTCACTGGCCTGGCCAATCGGCGGCTCATGATGGAGCGGCTGACGCAGGCCCAGGAGCAGGCCCATCGGCAGGGCACGGTCTTCACCGTGGCACTCCTGGACCTGGATGGCTTCAAGGCCGTCAACGACAGCTTCGGCCACGCCCAGGGCGACCAGGTCCTGGTGGTGACCGCCGAGCGCCTGCTGAAGGAAATCCGCAGTTCGGACACCCTGGCCCGGCTCGGTGGCGACGAATTCGTGCTGATCATGGAGGGCCTGCCCGGACGCGAGGTAAGCGAACGGGTGCTGGAGCGCCTGCTGCGCGCGGTGCGCGAGCCGCTCGCCCTGGAAGGCGGTATGGCGCAGGTCCATGCCAGCATCGGCGTAGTGGTCAGCGACAGCCTGCCGGCCGACGACGGCGACAGTGTCCTGCGCCGGGCGGATGCGGCCATGTACGAGGCCAAGCGCCGCGGCAAGAATTGCTACGTCTTCGCGAGCGATCTGGCAGGTCCAGCAGCGGATGATCCGTTACCCGCAGGCGGCTGAACGGTCCGGATCGACATCCAGGAATTGCGCGCTGCAGGCGTCGCCTGGCCTGAACCCGCGCAGGGCCGAGAAGCGGGTATCCACCCTGGCCTGGGCCGCGGTAGCGGTCCTAGACGTACTGCGCCGCCGCGTAGCCCGAGGCCCAGGCCCACTGGAAGTTGAACCCGCCCAGGTGGCCGGTGACGTCCAAGACCTCGCCGATGAAGTACAGGCCGGGCGACTTCAGCGATTCCAGGGTCTTGGAGGACACCTCGCGGGTGTCGACGCCGCCCAGGGTCACCTCGGCGGTGCGATAGCCCTCGGTGCCCGCCGGTACCAGCCGCCAGTCGTTCAGGCGTGCGGCGATGGCCTTGAGTTCGTCGGGACCGTATTGCTTCATTGGCTTGGACTGGAACCAGCTGTCCGCGAGCAGGGTGGCCATCTTCTTGGTGAACACTTCCCCGAGCAGCGTCTTGAGTTCGCTGTTGGGCCGCGCCTGGCGCTGCTCGGCGAGCCAGAGCGGCAGGTCGAGGTGGGGCAGCAGGTCGATGCTCAGGGCGTCGCCGGGTTGCCAATACGAGGAGATCTGCAGGATCGCCGGGCCGCTGAGGCCGCGGTGGGTGAACAGCAGATTCTCGACGAAGCTCTGCCCGTTGCAACTGATGCGGACGTCTTCCACGGCGGTACCGGACAGGGTGCTGCAGAAGTCCTTCAGCTGCGGATCGGTGATGGTGAAGGGCACCAGGCCCGCGCGGGTCGGTAGCAGTTCGTGGCCGAACTGACGTGCGACCTGGTAGCCGAAGCCCGTGGCGCCCAGGGTCGGGATCGACAGGCCACCGGTGGCGATCACCAGGGACTCACCGCGCACCGGACCCAGGCTGGTGTGCAACTGATAGCCCCGATCGAGACGGGCGATCTCGGTCACCGAGGTGTTCAGGCGCAGTTCGACGCCGCCACGCTCGCACTCGTCCAGCAGCAGGGCGAGGATGTCGCTGGCCTTGTTGTCGCAAAACAGTTGGCCGAGCTTCTTCTCGTGATAGGGCACCCCGTGCTTGGCCACCAGGGCGATGAAGTCCCATTGGGTGAAGCGGGCCAGGGCCGACTTGCAGAAGTGCGGATTGTGCGAGAGGAAGTTGCCAGGCTCGCAGTACAGATTGGTGAAGTTGCAGCGGCCGCCACCGGACATCAGGATTTTCTTGCCGGCCTTGTTGGCATGGTCGAGCACCAGTACCCGGCGCCCGCGCGCAGCCGCGCTGAGCGCACACATCAAACCTGCGGCGCCGGCACCGATGATGACGACCTGGGTATCGAACACGCTGAACTCCTTGCCTACTGACATCTGGCCATTGGCCTGCGGCGGCGCATGTTACCCGATCGGTCGGGCCGGGTGGGTGGCCGGCATCGCGCCGCCGGTCCGCTATCCGCGGACGGCGGCGTCGAGGTCGCTACGGCGGGCTAGCTGACCAGGTGCGTGGCGGCTTCTTCCAGGATCGCCTGCAGGCGTCGAGACAGCTCTTCGATCGAATAGGGCTTGTGCAGCAGTTCGAAGCCCTGGGCGCCATTGGTCGCGAGGATATGGCTGTAGCCGGAGGTCAGCAGGACGGGCAGGCTGCGATACAGCCGCCGGACTTCGATGGCGAGTTCGAGACCGCTCATGCCTGGCATCACGACATCGGAAAACACCACGTCATAGTGGCCCGGCTGATCGGCGAGCAGGGCCAGGGCGTGGTCGGCCGTGGTGGCCAGCACCGGGCGATAGCCGAGATCGCGCAGGGAGTCGACCGCGAAGTTGCCCACCTCGGTATTGTCCTCGACCACCAGCACCGCGGCCCCGCGGCCATCGGCGACCGCCGGAGCGGGGTCGTCTACCAGGGGCTGGAGCTCGCCCGTCGCCTGCGGCAGATAGAGCTGGAAGGTCGTGCCCTGGCCGACCTCGCTGGCGACGTGGATCTCCCCGCCGGACTGCTTGATGAAGCCGAACACCTGGCTCAGGCCGAGCCCCGTGCCCTTGCCCACGCGCTTGGTGGTGAAGAAGGGTTCGAAGATCTGTTCGAGGTGTTCCCGGGCGATACCACTGCCGGTGTCCGTGATGGCGATGACCACGGCGGGAACGGGCCCCTCACGCGGCGGCGCGCTGTCCGGCATGTCGGCAACGGGGGTAACGCTTATGGTCAAGTGGCCATTGCCGTCCATGGCGTCCCGCGCATTGACCACCATGTTGACCAGGGCGGTATCGAACTGGCCGGGGTCGGCATAGACCAGGCAGCTTTGCTCGGCCAGTTCCAGGGTGACGTCGATGCGCGAGCCCAGCAGCGTTCCGAGCATGTCGTGCAGCGCCCGGACGTTGGCGGTGGCGGAAAAGGCCTCGGGCGTGAGCGCCTGGCGGCGGGCGAAGGCCAGCAGCTGCCCGGTGAGCTTGGCCGCGCGATCGACGGTGGTGGAAATCGCACCGACATAGCGATCGCGCCGTTCTTCGCTCAGGTTCGGCCGCTTCAGCAGATCGCAGGATGACTTGATGACCGTCAGCAGGTTGTTGAAGTCATGGGCGACCCCGCCGGTGAGTTGGCCGATGGCCTCCATCTTCTGGGCCTGGCGCAATGCATCCTCGGCGGTGGCGAGATCCAGCGCCTGTTGCCGTTGCAGGGAGACATCCCGCACCGTGGCGTAGATGAGCTCGGCGTTGCGCACGGCATTCCAGGACAGCCAGCGATAGGAGCCATCGCGGTGCCGGTAGCGATTTTCGAAGCCGATCACCGGCGTCCCCTGCTTGAGCGCCAGGAACGCCTGCCGCGTCGCGGCCAGATCGGCCGGGTGGACGAAGTTGATGAACGGCTGGGCCTGGAGTTCTTCCAGCGTCCAGCCCAGTGTCTTGACCCACGCCGGATTGAGGTTGATGAAGAAGCCGTCGGCGTTCGCCACGCACAGTGGATCGTTGGAGCAATTCCAGATCTGATCCCGCTCGGCGGTGCGCGCGGAAACCTGGCGCTCCAGGTCATCGTTGCGGGTCGAGATGGCGGCGGTCTTGGCCAGCTGCGCCCGTTCCGCGAGGATGCGGGCGGTGATATCCCGCGTGATGCAGACGATCTTGAGCACCTGGGTACCCGCAACCTCGACGGGCGAGCAGGAGACCTCCCACCACCGTGGCTCACCTTGGGCGGTAGGGCAGTAGCCCTCCACGCGTATGGTTTGGCCCTCCGCCGCCAAGGCGACGGCCTGCCTGATCTTGTCCGCTTCCTCCGCTGGCCATAGCGCCGCGTACTCCAGCCCCATGACCTGGTCCAGGCACTGCAGCTGGGCAAAGGCCAGGCCCTGGGCGTTCACGAATTCTATGTGGCCCGTGCCGGAAAGGATCTTCACGCAATCCAGGCTCGCCTTGAGCAGGCTGCGGGAAAAGGCTTCGCTGTGCAGGACATTGCGGGCGGCGTTGAAGCGACGCTGCGCACCGATTTCCAGAGCGATCATCCCGGCGAACAGTTCGAAGGCGGGGAGGATTTCGGGGCTGCTCGGGCGTGCGGGCTGGGGATCTATCGCGCAGAGGGTGCCGAAGAAGCTGCCGTCGTCCAGCACGATGGGGACGGAGATGTAGCTGCGCAGGCCGTATTGCCTGGGGGTGTGATGGTCGCGATAGCGCTCGTCCTGGGCCACGTCGTCGATCACCACCGGCCGGCGATGGTCGCGGATCTCGTCGCAGATGGTCGATTCCACCGCCAGCTCCCCGCCGGGCGCCAGGCCGAAGCCGATATGATCCAGCGTACGGCAGGCGATCCAACGGTCATCGGTGACCCGGGCAACGGCGGCGAAGCCCATGCCGGTCATCCGGCAGACCACCTCCAGGATCTTCGGCACCGCGGCGATCTCGCCGACGAGATCGACATCGTCGTCCAGGGTGTAGGCAGGCACTTCAGGCGAAATCGGGGCGCTCATTGGCTCGCTCGAACCGTGCCTAGGCAGGGCAGTAGGAAGGTGGCAAGCGACAGGCCGACCGGGCTGGAGCAGGACGCCAGCGGTGTCTGTCACAGGCCTTGCGGGGCCAGTATAGCGAGGGTGGAAGCGAAGCGGGCAAATGGAGCGACCGGTAGTTGTGATGGTTGTCGCTGTCTGCCCATGCCTACGCGTGTCCTTTCAGGTTCGCTCCCTCGTCACGGTCCACTCCGAGCAGCGGGGTGGCTCCTAGGAGGTTGTTCTAGCACTGAACCCGGCGATCACTGCCGAAAATATAAATCCCACATAATCCACAAATCCAAATTTTTTCCGCTTGACCCCGGCGGTCCTTCGCTATTCAATGCCGTCCAGACACCTTAGCGGTGAGAACGGTCTGGAAGCCAATGAAAACGCCCATGCTAGACGTAGCTGTACCTGATGTGATCAGTTCTGCTCGGCGCATTCGCGACGGGCAACTGACTTCGGTTGCCCTCGTGCAAGCGTGCCTGGATTCCATAAAAGCCACTAATCACACGCTCAATGCGTTCGGTGACGTCTACGCCGAGCGGGCGTTGGCCGAGGCTGCGGTACTGGATGCCGAAGCGGGCGAAGGACGCTTCCGCGGCCCGCTGCATGGCGTGCCTTTCGGCATCAAGGACCTGT